>CBFIGQ010000044.1:0-14410 GCA_965662335.1 Minisyncoccia bacterium | reverse complement strand
GGAGAGGTCGAGAATTGGTTTCTCTCCTGGGTATGCTTGGATCGTGATTGGGTTTGCACTGGTACCTTGCTGATCGTGGATCAAGAGGTGTGTCCCAGCATTTGCAGGGTTAGAGGCGGTGGAGCGATAGGTGCCGCCACGAAGGTATACAATGTCGCCTGGAGAGAGATTAACATTTGAGAGTTTTTCGAGAGACCATGGAGTAGAGATTGTGCCGGCTGCGTTTGCTGAGCCGGTTGGGGAGACATAATGGGTTGCTGCCTGGACTGCTCGGGCACTTACAAAGAATGCGAGCACTGAAATACTAATAAGAGCTACACGTACCAACCGATTTGTAAAAATATTCATATATTGAATTACACCTAATAACTCTCTAAGTATAGCAACCCACAAAATCCTGTATAGCAAAACACCACCCAATTGGGCGGTGTTTGTGGATACCTTACCAAGCGAAGTGAGCAAATGCCTTGTTGGACTCTGCCATTTTGTGAGTGTCCTTCTTTTTCTTTACTGCATTTCCCTCACCCTTTGCAGCAAGCATGAGTTCTTCTGCGAGCGCATCGGCTGTTTTCATGCCCTTGCGGCCTCGAGCAGCTTCAATGATCCAGCGCATCGCGAGAGCTGTACGGCGTTCAGTGCGAACCTCGCGTGGTACCTGATAGTTGGCGCCTCCAATACGTCGTGATCGTACCTCAACGAGCGGACCTGCGTTTTTGATTGCATTATCAAACACTTCCATTGGGTTCTCTACCCCTTCTTTTTCCTTGACGATATCGAGCGCACCATACACGATAGCTCGAGCAGTGTTCTTCTTGCCACTCCACATGATAGAGTTGATGAACTTTTCAAGCACCAAAGAATCAAACTTGATGTCCGGGCTTACCATATTTCGATTTTTTACTGGTCTACGCATAGTGATTAACTCTTAGCTTTTGGTCGCTTGGTACCGTACATAGAACGGCTCTTGCGACGCTTATCAATACCTTGGGTGTCGAGCACGCCACGAACGATGTGGTATCGAACTCCAATAAGATCCTTCACACGACCACCGCGAAGCATAACCACTGAGTGTTCCTGAAGGTTGTGTCCTTCTCCTGGGATGTAGGCAGTAACAGTCTGACCGTTGGTGAGACGTACACGAGCGATTTTACGAATCGCTGAGTTTGGTTTCTTTGGAGTAGTCGTAGATACCTTTACGCACACACCACGTTTAAATGGAGATGCATAAAATACTGGTCGGTTATGAATAGAGTTGAACCCGCGTGAAAGCGTGACCGCCTTTGACTTGCGCTTAGCGGTTTTGCGAGGTTTCTTGATAAGTTGACTGATAGTCGCCATGTGTCCGAGTATCCTACTATACCGCCTCCAATAAATCAAGCCCGCCCCTTATATATGTATCCCCGTCAAAAGCCCGTAGAGTGTATAGGCAAAAGGCGCGACAACTTTCCATCCAAATAGCACAAATATGAGAAGGAGCGGGAGGGAGTATTTCTCAATAAAACGCATAGTTGGCTGAGCCTTATAGGGCAGTACTGCGCTCAAAAACCGAAACCCGTCGAGTGGTGCGAGCGGAATGGCATTAAAGAGTGCAAGTACGACATTGACGAGGACGACGATGCTGCCGATATCAATAAATGCCTGTACAACAAACCCTGTCGCAATAGAGATGCGAATAAGTACTCCAAAGGTAATAGCAATAAGGAGATTCACGACAATACCTGCAATGGCTACTTTTGCAATACTTTTATTGCCTCCTTTTAGGTTGTCAGCATTGTATGGCACTGGCTTTGCCCAACCGAGCACAAACCCTGCGTTTGTAAGAATGAGCGCAAGTGGAAGTATGATAGACCCAAACCAATCAATATGCTTAAGCGGATTGAGCGTTATACGACCCTGTAGCCGGGCGGTCGGGTCGCCTTCTCGTTCGGCGGCAATACCGTGCGCAACCTCATGTACGATGATAGAAATGATCAATATGAGGAAATAAAATACTGAGAGAAGTCCTTGCATGAGTAGTACCTCTATGGTACCATGCTCAGCACTATGGCAAAAGCATGCGCTATTACAAATAAGACTTCCCAGGTAAAGGGTGGCTACTCGACCAAGGTTCGTGCAACCAAATTTAACCCTATTACCCCTGCTCGAAAGTACGCAAATCTTCAAAAGAAGCGCATTTACGTACCTGAAACTGGCAAGACAGTAACCATCACTGTTTCCGCAAAGGGACTTCGGACTATCACCAAGAACGGCGCCTACTCTGCCCTCAAAAAAGCTGGAGTAATCAAATAGCCCCTGTTGGGGGCTTTTTTATTGACAAGCTGCTGCATGGGTATATAGTAGAAATGTAGTTCTTTAGAGAATTATAGGTACTGGATCGATGAGACTACTGAGCAGTTCGTGGCAGTTTGCCCTTCTACTCTTTAGTTTCATCAACCTCGGATCACACATTCATTGATCACTTTTGTCCCGTGTGGTCCGTACATCCATACCATATTTCATTTTTGTACATTACTTAATTTTCTCGTAGCAGTTAGTTTCGGAAGATGCCGTCCGCACGATTGGGACGGCTCTTTTTATTTTTTCCCAAACAATTCCTTTCGTTCGCGCCAGATAACGATGCCACAGCAAAGTATAGCGGCTCCGAGGAACATATAGTGGAGGAGATGCTCAGAATGGGTGTGAGGATGTGTCTCGGTCCCTGATGCAACTACATCGATATCCCTATCGACTGAAAACGGTGCAAATGTTACCCCCTCCTTTGGAGTGCCTACTACGGTAACATCATACTCACCTTCTGTCGCAAATGTTACCGGTATTGCTTCGGTATTAAATTCACTTTCTGTCTTTGGAGTAAGCGCTACTGCAACGAGCTCTTGATCATTATGTTTTATGCGGAGCATGCAGTCACAGTCTTCTACACGAAATGAAGCATCAGTACTCACAAGAAGGATATGGAGTGCAGTAGGAAGACCTGCAACGACTGGTTTATTGTCAAAATGTACAGTCATGGTGACTGGTCCAACAGTAGCGCTCTCATGTGCTAATGCAAGTGTTCCCAGCCCTACGGCTCCGAGAATACAAATAAGAGCAAGGACGTAGAGAGATTTCATACCAGTAAGTCTAGCGTGTTATTTGCTGTGCGTCCATATAGTACCATCTGTTGCGAGTACATAGGTACCCACATCTTGAGTTGATACTGAGGGGATCCTCAGCTTTTTGAGTACGTCCAGTACTTCCTGGTGCGGATGGCCATAGCTGTTATTCACCCCCGCAGAAATGAGTGCAAGTAGAGGGCTTGTCTTTTGTAAAAATACTTCGCTACTTGAAGTCTTGGATCCATGGTGGCCAAGCTTGAGTATATCGACGTCGATGTCGCTCGGACGTGTTTTGACGAGATACTGCTCGATAGAGATCGGCGAGTCACCCGTAAAGAGCGCACTCCGGCTTCCGATATCAAGCCTTCCCACAACTGAGGCAGTATTGGTCTCCCAGTTTGTCACATCGCGATCTGGGAAAAGAATGCGGAAATGAGTAGTGTCATCCAGACGCACATCCATACCAGCTCTTGCAAAATACGAGGGCACATTATGGTCGAGCAGTCTTCTCATGAGGTCGCGATAGGTATCGGTTGTACCGGCCACTTGTGAAGTAAGAAACAATCCAATGGTGTACCGATCTACAACGAGTGGTAGTCCTCCAATATGATCTGCGTCTGGGTGCGTCGCGATGACAACGTCTATCGAGTGGTCGCCACTCGGCATGACCTTTGCAAGCTCAGTCAGTACCTTGCTATCCTTTCCTCCATCTATAAGGAGCTGCGCGCCACTTGGCGCCGTGATGAGAAAGCTATCCCCTTGCCCAATATCGAGCATTGCAATACTTCCCGTACCCACTCTCTCTGTGGGCTCTAGCGCAATCGCACCAATAGCAAATGCTGCGAGTACTACCACCATGAGTACTATATTTTTAGTACGTCGATCCATGCGCGTATTGTAGCGTGGGAGTATAAAGTTTTGATAAATGATACTTTTATCGTCAAGGCTACATCAAAGAATGCCCTGTATAGGATAGAATCAAAACACAATCTAATAACTGTAAATAGGCAGTGAGGTGACGTAAATCACTGCCAAACGTCTATTGCGATAATTTACGTTCAATAACACCAATAGCTTCATTGGTTTTGGCTGCAGCTTCTTTTAAGTTCCCCAATTTTTCTGTTAATGACTCAAATTCAAACCTAAGCTCCTCACCCGCCTTAGCAGAATTTTCGTATTGATCAATAAGACGATCAACGTACTGAGGGTTGTTGAAATTCTCCAGATACGTCTGTGTTTTAGTGATTTCATTCTCAATAGTAGAAAGA
Organism: Minisyncoccia bacterium; assembly: GCA_965662335.1. Taxonomy (GTDB): domain Bacteria; phylum Patescibacteriota; class Minisyncoccia; order Phycocordibacterales; family UBA9973; genus UBA4124. The sequence continues at coordinate 10,047 of CBFIGQ010000044.1, read as the reverse complement.
AGTTGCTGCTCCTTTTTTAAACTATTTGCAAGTTCGTTAGGAACCTTGAGCATGTCTTCAATACTGGATTGCTTCTTTGCATTTTCTATATCCTCTTTGGAAAATAGAATACTTCTTCCTGTATTCTCGTTTTTTATCTCAACATACTTTCTATCTTCTGCCTGCGCTTCATTATTAATGATAGACTCCTTTGGAAAAAGGATACTTCTTCCAGTTTTATCATTTCGAACTTCAGTATAGTTAGGGTGCACATCTTCACTGCTCTCTTCGTTTGTACTGTGTTCATCTGATTCTAGTTGGGGCTCCAATCCTAGCGATGCCCGAATTGCCTGGATCGCCTTTGCGTCATCTTTTTTTCTCTCTGCTAGTTTTGCTCTCTCTTCAGCGTTTACCCGCTGCTGTTCGGAGGTATAGCCAGTTTTTTCAAATAGTTCTAAAGCAGGCTTCACTGCCTCGTATTTTTTTTCAAAATTAGGGTCAAATAAGTTGTTTACTTCTTCCTTAACTCTTTTCTGCATATCTTCTGGTGACTCGAATGGCATATATAAAAAGTATACATTTCATAAGGCGTTATGTACATATTCAACACTATTACGGAGTTTGTGTTCGATAGCAATTATAGATTTCTTTATGGGAAAGAAAAAAGCCACCCTTTTAGGGGCGGCTAAATAATGAGTAGCCAATAAGCTACCAGGCTTATTCCATTTCGTATTCGTAATCATCACGAACAGAGTGGTTAATTAAAGCCAATGCTTCCGCAGAGTCTTTGTCCCAGTTGTGAGAGTGCATAGCACCGAACCTGGATTTTACAATTTTTCCTTTCTGGTTTATCACCAGGATATTTTCCTTGTAAGAACCTTTCAGGTGAATTTTAATCATCAGCAACTTTTGACCCTTAACAGAAGAGGGGCAATGTACATTTGTTGATCTGTCCCAGTTTCTGGTGTTGGAGCGGGCACCTAAAATGCCATGCAAACTCTTTCCTAGACTTTTGTACATGTCAGCAATATTCTCGTACATTAACCATCCGTAATCCAGGGACATCATTTTGCTTGTTGTTAAGTATTCGATACCAGGAATTCCCAAAGCATCAAATTCTTTATCGAAAATACCGATTTCCTGGTTGTGTCTTTCAGCTATTTTGCTTAGCACCGCACGGGTGATAGCTCTTGAGTATTGGTTAACAATATCACTGTTTTTCTGAAGACTTAATTGCTTATTCATGATTTGAGTTTTAGTAGTTACCAGAAACCCTTTTTAGGGATCTTTGGTAACTACTAAAACCTTTCAAGGAACTTATACTTACATAATAGCATATTTATAGTAAAATGTCAAGCATAAAAGCCCTTGTTTATAAGTCTATACCCTCTCTTTCTACATCAAGTAGGTTCGAACATCCTCTAAGGTTCGGAGCAAAAATTGATATACTTAACGAATGGAAACAATCGCATTCTTCAATAGAGAGAACATGTTGGAAGATGAATTAAAAGCATTTCGTCATCGTCGAGCGGTACGAGCGGTCGTTTTCGATAATGAAGGTAATATCGCACTTCTCTACGTGCCAAGAGGCAAATACTATGGGCTTCCGGGCGGAGGTGTGAACCAAGAAGAAACCTTTGATGAGGGTATTGCAAGAGAATGCAAAGAAGAGTTGGGTTGTGACATTGAACTACTTAAAACACTAGGAAGAACTCTGGAGTATAGAAAGAAACACACTTTAATCAATGAGTCACACGGCTACATGGGCAGGGTTGTTGGAGAAAAAGGTAGTCCAATACTTGTTGGAGACGAAAACGAGGACGAGAAAAATTCTGAAATTATCTGGGTGACGCTTGAGAAAGCCATCGAGCTTATGGAACAGATACCTGAGCAGGAGAATCTCTATAACCAGTACTGTGTTGAGCGGGATCTCGCTTTCCTGAGGAAAGCTCAAGAGCTAAGATAAGTTCGAACATCCTCTAACATTCGCCCAATATACCCAAGCCCCCTCTAATCCTGTATACTCCCTTGTATGTTTACCGAATCCACATTTTCACCACTTCCCTTTGGGAAAATTACACAGACTACCCACGACGAGCACAAAAAGCTCTATGCTGGATATGTAAAAAACGCAAACAGTGTACTGGAAAAGCTTGCCAGCTACCAAAAAGATGAAACAAGGATGTATGAAACAGGTGAACTCTATCGTCGCTTTGCATTTGAGTACAATGGCATGCGCAACCACGAAGTGTATTTTGCACTCCTGAGTGGTACAAATACTGCTGCACCAGCATTGTTCAGCGCTATTAAAAAGCAATGGGACACTCTTGAAACATTTACCTCTCTTTTTAGTACACTAGCACTTACACGCGGGATTGGCTGGGCAATGCTCTCGTACGACAGGAATACTGATGCACTCATCATGCACTGGATCGATGAACAACAGATCGGACAACTTCAGAGTGCAGCACCAATCATTGCGCTCGATATGTGGGAACACTCATTTGTTGCGGATTATCAGCCAAGCGGCAAGAAACAATACATTGAAGACTTTTTCAAAAATCTCAACTGGTCCCTGGCCGAAGCCTTGTACCAAGCTGCAAGAGGTACGAAATAATATCATTGTGGAAGAGTACGTACAAGATCGAGCAGTATATGAGAGCGACACCCCACCACGAGAGCGGTGGGGTTTGCCATATGTAGATATGAGAAAAATATTCGAGAAGTTTCAGCACAATACTCCCGCACCAAGAGACAAGGGTACCGAGCAGTGTTGCAACTGGGCCAATCCACGAGAGCGCATAGAGAAAAATACCGCTCATCATAATAACGGGAGTAATGAGTGCAAACAGAATATTTGCAATGGGAGATGCGAGCGGGAAATTGCCAGAAAAGTACATCATATAGGGCAACATAAAGAGTGGCGCACTCACTGCAAGCATGAGAAGTTCGCGCACATCGATACCTCGCGTCTGCGGCAGCCACTGAAAGAGTGTTTCAACTTTGGGAAGCACCAAGATCATAAACAGTGTCGCAAGAAATGACAGATGAAACCCGGGATCGACAAATACCGATGTCGGGCTGAGAAAGAAAAAGAAGAGGTATGAAATAATAAGCGCGCGAAATGGCTGATACGATCGTATCGAGAGTCCTGCAAATATGGCAATACTTCCCATAATACCCGCACGCACCGCAGCAACCCCTGCACCACTTACCAGTACAAGCATAAGAATGGCAAGGATAGTGAGCAGATTGCGGAGTCGAAACGGTAGATTGCGAAGGAGTATGCCGATTGCCCCAGCAAGGAGCGTGATGTTGTAGCCAGAAAGGACAAGTACATGAAGTACTCCAGTATTTCGAAAGAGATCTGCTATATAATCCGGGAGTCCTCCCTGGTACCCTACCGTCATCCCAGCCATAACTCCATCAAATGGAAATACAATATATCGCGCAAACACATCTGCAAATGAGTAGCGAATAATTGTAGGGATGCGACTTATTGAAAAGTGGGTATCTGTTGTCGGTCCGAGCATTCCCTCACGTACCACTCCGACGATACCCTTGCTTGCAAGGTACGCTTCGTACCCAAAGAGTCTACCGGTATCGGTAACAAAGTCTTCAGGCCTTTGAACACTGCCGCGCACTGTTCGCATGTCGCCCGGCAAAACCTGCACCTTGCCACGAACAGATACCTGTAGCTTTTTTCCATAATCGATATCACGCACAACGATATTGGTCTTGTCGAGCCGGCGATCTACGCTTACTATCTGCGCATCAAATGCTCGGTTGCCGTAGATCCTCGCATCTGTAGGTGCATCAGCACGCCACATGTTGAGCGATCCTAGTACCATACACCCGGCGCAGACCACTCCCGCTACAACACCTTCTCTTGTGCGAAATAGAAGAGACAGAGAAACAGCAACCAAGAGTGCTATGTATATAGTAGTACCAAGCGCAATGCCAAGCGTGTGATATAGCATTCCTCCAATGGTGAGCAGTAGCGCCGCTATTTCAAGCATGCACAGATCGTAGCAGGCAAAACTAAAGAAAAGTTAAAGAAGTGTAGAGAGAGTGTAGTCTTGCACAAGCTCGGTTTCTTCAGCCTTTGAGAACACTTTTTTGAACTTTGCATTCTTTCCTTTCACACGCTTCTCACAACTCACCCAGTCTTTGTCGACATACACTTTGCCGCCGACAAGCGACACATATGAATACGCTGTACCTTTTTGTTTTGAAGAAGCTTTTTTTACCGGAGACTTTGGCGGAGTATGGGTGAGCTGCTCTACATATTTCTCAACACTTCCCGCAAAAAGTATTGGCTTTTTCGATAGCGCAGCTTGTACTGCAAGCTCGTCACAGCGATCGTTGTAGAGATGCCCTGAATGTCCTTCTACTTTTACAAGGGTAAGCAATCGTCCAAAGTGATCGCGAAGCTTCATCAGCTTTTGCCACTGAGATTTATTTTCAACTGGCTTTTTGCCGGTGGTCATCCAGCCATTTCTCACCCAACCATCTATCCACGACTCGATACCGTTTAGTACGTAGCGTGAGTCTCCATGGAGTTCGACTCGTACCTCCCCATATTTTTTTTGTATATAGGCGAGGCCTTGGATCACTGCCTCAAGCTCCATTTGGTTGTTGGTGGCATCACTCTTTTTGCCTGCAAGCTCAAATACTTCTGTTTCAGACTCTATAATTGCAGCCCATCCTCCAGCACCCGGGTTACCCCGTGATGCTCCGTCAGTGTAGAGAGTCATTTTTTCGCTTTTCATTCGCTCAGTATAGCAGTATCATATAGAAGCTATGGAACAAGCAACAAAACAGGCAAAGGCGCAAGCGAGGCGCAAAGTGCGCGAGGTTCGAAATTTAAATGAGAAGCTTTTGACTGAACGTACCTTTGGACAAAAAGTTGCTGACAGTGTCGCAAATGGTATGGGCTCATGGAGATTTATTATCTGGCAAACTGTATTTGTGATTGTGTGGATGACGGTAAATGTCGTCGGGATCATGCAACACTGGGACCCATTTCCGTTCATTCTCCTCAACCTGCTCTTCTCGACCCAGGCAGCGTATGCCGCGCCTATCATCATGATGAGTCAAAATAGAGCTGCAGAGCGCGACCGGGCGCAGGCACAAAATGACTATGAGACTAACATTGCAGCAAAAGAAGAAATAGAAGCGCTTATGCGCCGACTCGACGCCATTGAAGAAAACAAACTCGACAGAATTTTAAAAATTTTGGAAGAAAAAGGTATTAAATAATCTCTCGTATCCTCACCCGCACCCCACCTCTCCAACCAGCTTCAAGTGTTCCGAGAATAGAAATAGTTGCCCCCTTTGCTGCAGTGCTCCGCATATCTTCGCTTACAAAGAACGTAAATGCAGTCGCACTTCCAGTCTCGTCCTCAACCAGGAGCTCGAGGTGTTCCTTTGCCTTTCCAAATTTCTTTGTTGATATCACTCGTACTTGTTCAAATAGAAATACGGGTTCAGGGTTGCCCACCCCAAACGGCCCAAACTTGCGCACTACCTGCAAATGGCGAGTCGTTACGCATGCAAGCGGAAGTACTATCGACTCTTTGTGAGAATTCCCTGGGGACTGGTGCACGACACGCCCCAGTGCACTATTGAGCTCCTCTTCAAAAAAATGAATTTTCTCTTTTGCAACTGAGAATCCTCCCGCTGCTTGGTGGCCGCCGGCATGAAGGAGTACTCCGTCAGGGAGTGCCTGAAAAAGAAGTGCTGCGTGATGCGACTCAATCATTCTGCATGACCCTTTGATCGTACCATCCCCTGCCTCGCCCCATACAAAGAAACTTTTGCCATAGGTTTCCACAAGTTTATTGGCAACGAGTCCGAGCACTGCGGGGCGCCACTCGGGATTGCCAACTACTACTATCTCCCCCAAATTGTTTGAGAGCGCACGGTGCTCAATGGTAGCGTGAGCACTTTTTGCGATCTGTGCGACCAGAGTTTTGCGAAGTGTGTTGATCTCATCGAGTCGCTCGACTATAACGCGCGCACGCCGCACATCATCTGTTGCCAAAAGCTCAAATGCAAGAAGTGGTGTATCCATGCGTGACGCAGCATTGAGACGCGGCGCTACAGTAAAGGTGAGATCTGTTTCAGTGAGTGTAGGAAGAGAGATGCTATTTTTCTCAAAAAGATACCGCAGTCCAAAGCGCCGAGTCTTTTGCATGACAAGAAGGCCGTAGTATGCAAGGGTGCGATTTTCTCCTGTGAGCGGCACCATATCCGAGAGTGTCGCAAATCCGACCAGATCTAGGAGCCATTTCTCCCACCCCTCAGGTATATCGTACTGCACTCCATACGTACTCAAAAATCCTCGAACGAGATAGAAAGCAACCGCAGCTCCGCATGGCTCCTGGTTTATATATGTTCCGTTACTTGGATGAATAACACTAAAGGCGCTCGGGTACTCTGGAAGCGGCGCATGGTGGTCCGTGAGGATGACATCGATACCTCGGCTTTGCGCGTCAGCTATCTCGGCCAGTGCAGTAATCCCCATATCAACTGTTATCATGAGCGTAACTCCTTTCTCTTGTAGCGCATCGATGCCGCGAGCACTCACGCCATATCCTTCGTCATGCCTATCCGGAATATATACGTGTACTCGGTCCATACTGCCGAGCTTTTTAAAAAGATCGACCAACACGACCGCGCCTGGGATACCGTCGCAGTCATAGTCCGCATAGATCCCAATATGTTCGCCTTCTTTGATGGCCTTTTGGATTCGGTCGACTGCCTTTTGCATATCAGTAAATGCAAATACATCGCCAAGTGTATAGGGTGGATTGATAAAAGATCCTGGGTCAGTAATCGCGTACTGCTCTATGAGGAGCTCTTGGAGCTGAGTCGGAGTAGTTGGTTGCACGGGACTGATTTTACCATATACTGAACTTCATGAATGACACAGTATTTGGCAAAATAATCCGCGGTGAGATACCTGCAACTCGAGTGTATGAGGATGAGCAGTTTCTCGCATTTCTCGATATCAACCCAGTCACTAAGGGCCACACGCTTCTAATCCCAAAGGAACACTATACTTGGATCCATGATGCCCCAGATGCTGTAGTCGGAGATATATTTATAAAAGCAAAAGAGTTGATACAGGCAATGCGAACAGGTATCCCGTGCGACTATGTACAGGTTGGGGTAGTGGGAAATGAAGTACCTCACTTTCATATTCACCTCATACCAAGGCATCTCAATGAAGAAGCAAAGATTACTTCTCGTCCGCATATCCCCTACGAGTCATCAGAAGAAATGACCAGATTTGCACAAAAGATTCAAAAAAGTTTGGAAAAATAAAAAAGCCCGGCCCTCTATATTGAGAAGTCAGGCATGCTCTAAGGAGCGTTTATTTTAATTATTCACAAAATGAATGAACTTGGATAGAGATAAAATGAGGGCCGGATAGACATCCAGCCCCGTTTTAAATCCAATATCCTATGAAAAACCTGTCTGTATAATAGCACACCTTTAAAAGAATGCAAGAAAAAAGTCCCGGATCGGGACTTTTTTGAGAAAATTGGTAGTACTAAACAGGTTTTTCATCCTAATATATTGTGCTGTGTATAGGTTTATACGATTGTACGCATAAGCAGTAAATATTGCAACTACTGCACTACCTCAGGGCTTGGTTCAGTTGGTTCTTGCTCAGTAGCCTGCTCTGTTTCCTGTGGCGTTTCAACGGTAGTGTGGTCTCCCTGTGTTGTATCAGTTGTCTCAGTAGACTCAGATGGTGTTTCGATTGTCTCAGTAGGTTCAGGTGATGTTTCGGTTGGTTCTTGAGGTGTAGTTTCATCAATAGTGTCTGTGGTTGGAGCCGGATCTATTACGGGACTCTGACTATCACCTTGCACAATAGGTGCATCAGGATGATTGTTCACATAGTCAATGAGTTTCTGAAGCTGGGTACTATCGACACACACATCATCTGCACACAACTGCTTAGACCGGACAACTCCATGGGCGACTCCTTCAAGGAAGCTTCGTACGACATCTGCAAGTGTTGCATCGGTAAATACTGGAAGCGGACTGATACGCAGGTTGAGTTCTTTGATAGCACCTATCGCATACGGCATGAGTCCTCCCATGTTAAGGAATTTGCGCTGCGTGCCATCGATCCAGGTGTGTTCGCTCACGAGATCTGGAAACTGTTCTGCGACTTCTTGCGCGATAAATCCGTACTGCAGTCCTTCAGTGTCGTCCTGGGTAAGCCACTGATATGAGACAGGATTGAGAGAGCTCACGCGTGTGAGGATATCTACTGTATCAAGAGAGGAAATATTTTTCTTGAGTGTTGCATCAGATCCACAAGACGGACTTCCGCTGTTTGCATTAAAGTCACACGTAGAGTTAACGTCTTGAAGTCGCAAGAGGCTGGTGCCATCAGTAACAGCGGTAGATCCGACATGCAAGAGGAGCGAAGGCGCAGTCTGTCCAATACCGACATTTCCTGAGTTGAGTATACGCATTGCCTCAGTTGCACCATTGTTACCAACCTTAAATAGGATGTTTGCGCCTGTGGTACCAGAGCCAGAGGTTGGCTGAAGCGTGAGTGTAGATGTTGTAGCTGTTCCTCCAATGAGATTTGCAGCAGTGAGCCGAGAAGCGCTAAGTGCGGCGTCCCCACTATCATCCGCGAGACGAATGGCAATACCTGCACCACTTCGCTTTATTGCAGGGAATGAACTCGTCAATCCTCCAAGCTGAAGAAGTCCGAAATCAGTACCTATACCATTCATCAATGTGAAGTTTCCATCCGTTGTTGCAGTGATCTGGGATGAGTTTACAACACGGAAGTTTGCTGCACGAAGCTGACCCGTGATCAATACATTTATACCTAAATAGTTACTAGTTGCGGTGATAGATCCATTTTTATCAATTTTAAACTTACTTGAACCTCCAACCTGCAAATCAATAAGATTTGCAGATGATCCAGATGACGTATTTGTTACGTTGAGTTTGATTGCGGTTGGATTTCCAACAGTATTCCATGTCTGTGTTGCACTAAACACAGATCCGGCGAGAGAACCAGATCCGGCGAGAGTAGTATCAGCAAGAGTAAATCTATCAGTTGAGACTGCACTCGTTCCAACTGCAAGTGTTGAGTTAAAGGCACTGTTTTGTGATTGGTCTATGGTTAATGCGTCGGTGAGTACTCCTGAAGTACTTGCAGTTTGTATCTTTGCAGTACTTGGAACAACGCCGGTACTGATGGTTCCCGCTGAGGCAAAGATTAGTTTTCCAGCCTCAACAAAACTGGTGCCATCGTATGCTGTTGCACTAAAGCTTCCGATAGTATCACCGCTAATAATAGTACTTGGAGACCCGAGAGTTCCGCGAGCCTTACGTACACTTATCTTTGCACCACTAGTCCCTGTTTGATATTCATCTACGAGAAGTCCTCTTGCAGTCGCCGTACTTGTATCAATGACATGAAGGACTGAACTCGGGCTAGTTGTACCGATACCGAGATATGCATTTACGCCGTCATATGCGCTCAGTGTTCCAAAATATATTTTCCCTTTTGTCGCATTGCTCGTAGAAGAAAGGGTGAGACTATCTCCTGCTCCTGTTCCTCCAATAACAGACTGTCCGCCGCTCACCCCCGTTGAAAGGTTGTTAGTTATAGTGTTTGCGGTATTGGTAAGACCTGTTGAGAATGTATAACTCGTACCGCCGGCTGCAGCTGCCCACTTCACACCTGTTGCCTGAGTACTATCTGCGGTGAGTACATATCCGTCTGTTCCAACGCCAAGTTTACTGAGGGTAGTTGATCCGCTGGCAACAAGAAGATCTCCTTTTGTATAGGTTGTCTGTCCTGTACCACCATACGCTGCTCCAATCGCCGTCCCCTGCCACGTACCGCTTGAAATAGTACCCACACTCGTAAGGGATGAAGAGACAACAGTTGCGTTAAGTGTTGTCCCAGTGAGTGTTCCTGCTGCTGCGGTGACCGTGCCTGATGCCCCGAGAGATACAGTCGTGCCATTGATGGTGACTGCACTGTTTGCAAGGTATGCGTTTGCAATAGGGGTT
>CBFIGQ010000043.1:0-2377 GCA_965662335.1 Minisyncoccia bacterium | reverse complement strand
AGGTGCTTTGGATATTTTCAGCCAGAGCGTCCAGTTGCTCGTCGGAGAATTTATCCTGGTTTTTAGGTGCAGGTTCCAGCATATCAAGCGGCGGTAACAACCCTAACTTATCGCCATGGTATGACTTAGGCGCTGGCTTTCTCGGTGCTTGTGCAACTTTAGGCACTTGTCTGGTCGGCTCTGGAGCTTGTGTTTTAGCCGCTTGTGGCAATGCAACCGGTGTTAAGTCGCTGTATTCCTCTTCTGCCACGGGTGCTTCAACCGGTGCTGCTGGTTTTTGCGGAGCGGCACCGATCATATTATCGGGAATGCTGAGTGTTTCTGCTGGTGCAGCGGTTGGCGCAGGCGCTGCAGCTTGCGGGGCTGGAGCATTACGAGCACCACCGCCAGAGACGACTTCGCGTACAACGGGAATGTCTTGCTCGTCAATCTCGTCGTAATCATCAAGACCCTCAAAAGCATCCAAAGTATCGGCGTTTTTCTTGGTCGTTGGCTTTTTCAGTTTAGCCAGTACGCCGGAGCCTTTCTCTGTTAAACCGGATACCCAACTAGCTGATTTTTGCTTGGCGCTGGTTTTAGCTTTTGCTGTCGGCTCTACGATCATTTCAACTTCATCGTCGTAATCATCATAGGTTTCTTCGGCAGTCGCAGTACTCGGCGCTTTGCCCTTAGTTTTAGGCGCTGACTTGGGCGCTTTTCCAGCGGGCTTGCCGAGGCCTTTTTTAAACAAATTAGGAATTAATGGCTTTTTCGACTTTGACGATTTTCCAGTTGCGCCACTTTCTGGTTCACCGATTAGTCGATCAAACAGCCACAGTGAGCCTTCACCAACGCGATCAATTACTTTTAACCACGAAATATCCAGCAGCAGCGTTAAGCCCGCAAAGAATCCGCAGAACAAAGAAACGGTCGAGCCAAAGTCACCGAGCACGGCCACCATGGCCTTGGCCATCATCAGCCCCAGTAATCCGCCTGCTTTGTAAGTGAGCGTACTCTCCGGCCAGAGAAGCGTGATTAATCCACAACCGCAAAGCAGTGCCAGAAACACGCCAATCACCGTCAACCACGTATTTAATCCACCATGGCTTGGCAGCGGTCGAAACAGGAAAAAACCGAAATACAATAAAGAAATTGGAATCAAATAAGCAAGATAGCCAAAGAAGCCAATCAAAATACTTGCAAGATAGGCCCCTGCTCTTCCGGCCTTGTTTTGAATAATTGCGTCACTGTTAAATTGGAAAAAACTCGGGTCATCCGGGTTAAATGATACTAAGGCTAATAAAATGACTGCGCTAAGTCCTGAAAAGAAAAGAATGCTGGTTTGTTGCAGACTCACTAATTTTTGCGCATTTAATTTATTTTTAATTCCTTTTTCTGCCAAAACTTACTCCATGACGCTTTCAATGCCCGAACGGGCTTAATATTTTTAGTGTGATGCTGGTCGGTAAATATGCTTGGATAGCCGTTCCATGCCCCCTAGGCCAAAGGATTATAAGGCTTTAACCACAGAAAAAGAATATTTATTCTGTAGTTGCTTTACCTTATGCTCCCCATTACTTAGCATATGAATCATTAATACCTAAATCAGGATCACCTCCATGCAAGAAACAAGACACAGCCGCCTATTAATTCTGGGCTCCGGACCAGCGGGCTACACCGCTGCCGTATATGCAGCCCGTGCTAACCTTAATCCGGTTTTAATCACTGGAATGGAGCAAGGCGGACAGCTAACCACAACGACCGACGTGGATAATTGGCCCGGTGATAATGATGGCGTTCAAGGTCCAGAGCTCATGGAACGCATGAAGAAGCACGCGGAACGCTTTAATACTGAAATCATTATTGACCACATTCAAAGCGTAGACTTCAGCGAGCGCCCCTTCAAATTAAAAGGCGATACCGGAGCGTATACCTGCGATGCACTCATCATTTCGACCGGTGCTTCTGCGATGTATCTGGGGCTTGAGTCTGAAGAGAAGTTCAAAGGGCGTGGTGTATCTGCTTGTGCCACTTGTGATGGTTTCTTCTACCGTAAGCAAAAAGTGGCCGTGATCGGTGGTGGTAATACCGCGGTTGAAGAAGCGCTGTACTTATCCAATATTGCTTCAGAAGTTATCTTAGTACATCGCCGTGACTCTTTGAAAGCAGAGAAAATTTTGCAAGACCAGCTGTTTGAAAAAGCGAAGAACGGCAATATCACATTGATGTGGGATCACACGCTGGAAGAAGTCACGGGTGATAATGCGGGTGTGACTGGTTTGCGTTTAAAGCATACTAAGACCGATGAAGTCCAAGCGGTTGATGTACATGGTGTATTCATTGCCATTGGTCACAAGCCAAACACCGCACTGTTTGAAGGTCAGCTGGATATGACCGG
>CBFIGQ010000042.1:0-4287 GCA_965662335.1 Minisyncoccia bacterium | reverse complement strand
GAGTGTTCCTGCTGCTGCGGTGACCGTGCCTGATGCCCCGAGAGATACAGTCGTGCCATTGATGGTGACTGCACTGTTTGCAAGGTATGCGTTTGCAATAGGGGTTGCTTGCCAGGTACCGCTTGTGATGGTGCCGAGGGTATCGATATCAGTTCCAATAAGTTTGGACGCAGCGATAGAACCCGCGAGATTGCTATTGGTGACTTTACCAGCACCGATTGTAGTAACGATGGAAGTAGTACCACTACCAGTTACATCCCCTGAGAGCGTTATGGTTTGGTTACCAGTAAGGTACGTTGATGAATCAAGTGTTCCGTCTGCTTTTACAAACTGACTGCTTGTACCACTGATGTAGGAAATGGTTCCACTTGCAGACTTCACAATACCGCTTCCACTGAGCGCATCTTGTTTTGCATTCCACGTCGCAGCGCTTGCGATATATGAATCTGCAATAGGAGTTCCCTGCCAGGTACCGCTGGTGATAGTGCCAAGCGTGGTGATAGAAGTTTGTCCAGCGTATGAAAGAGAGATGTTGATGACTGGAGTAGTAGTGCCGTTTGTAACAGTGATGCGATTACTTGTACCGGATACTGAACTTACGGATCCGCCACCTGCAAGCGGTGCCCAACTTACTGTGCTTCCATCTGTTGTGAGAAATTCTCCCGCATGTGAAGACTGATCGGGATAGATCGAAACAGAGCAGTTTGTATCGCCTGGCGCACAGCTAGGATCAAGTGTCTCTCCTGGAGTATACGCCGATGTTGGAGGTGTCGCATACGCAACCGAAGTTACAAACACGAGAGCCGCGAAGAGTGCTATGAGCGTTCGTTTATGTTGCGTGTAAAACTTACTTATAAGTATCGACATTACCTTGGAAGTATAGCAAAAAACAATCTCAAAAGCCTGTGGAATACTCAATAAAAATAATTCTTTTTTCTATGTTAGTGCATCAATTCCGACGAGTGTTTTGTGTGCAAGAAATTCGAGTGTGGCACCACCACCGGTTGAAACAAAAATCCGTTTTTTATTTTTTTCTGAAACATCCTTGAGACATTTTTCGATCACTGCACCAGTATCACCTCCCCCAATAACTGCGTGTGTAGTAGTACTTTCGAGAATACTGTTTGCAATAGAAATTGTAGCATGAATGAAACCTTTTTCATACCATCCAGTTGGTCCATTCCATACAAATACTTTTGATTTTTTTATTTCTTTTTCAATAAGTTGTGTGCTCTGTGGACCAATATCGACGATGATATCTTTTTTTTCAATTTCTGTTGGGGTACAAATAACTTTTTTTGCATGCCGGAGTACTACTACATCTATCGGAAGAAGTAATTTGGGATTAGTAAGCAGCGCTTTGATACTCTTGTCATATCCGTTTTCAACTACTGATTCTCCTATTTCAAACCCTGCGACCTTATAAAAGGTATTGAGAATTGCGCCTGTAATAATAAGGGTATCTGCGGTTTTTTCAAACTGCGAAATAAGTGGTATCTTGGTGGCAAACTTAGCGCCACCAAGCAAAAATACAAATGGATGCTTCTTTGTAGTAAACAGTGTTGAAAGCTCTTTGATTTCTTTTTGTAGTTGCAGCCCTGCAAAGCTTGGAAGCAGTGTTGCAACCCCGACAACTGATGCATGTGCACGATGCGATACTGAAAATGCATCGTTTACATACACATCAGCGTAGGATGCGAGTACTTTTGCAAATTGTTTTGTGTTTTTTTCTTCTCCATCGTATCGTCGAATATTTTCAAATAATATCACGGTGCCAGCTGGAACTTTTTCTATAAGTGCATGCGTTGTTGAATCAAAGATATTGCTAGTGATAAATACCGTTGGGTATGTTTTTGAAAGGTATTTTGCTATTGGACGAAGCGACTCTTCGCCACTGCCAAGGTGCGCAACAAGAAGCGGTGTTCCCCCTCTTTTTCTAACAGCATCAATCGTTGCAAAACTCGCATCAATACGCCGTGCGTCTACAATCGTATTCCCCGCAAGAGGTACATTATAATCTACACGGATAAGTACGCGTTTGTGTGTTGGAATGAGAGTGACTGATTTCATAGCTCGGCGATGGCAGCAGCAATTTTTGCAAATCGTTTTGCCTCAAGACTTACTCGTCCTACCAACAGCCCGTTTGCCTTTCCTTCACTGATAAATATTCCCGCATTATCTTCATGTACCGATCCACCATAGAGCACTACTACACCGGTAGCGGTCTTGTCATCGTAGAGATCGCTTACGATTTTGCGAATAAAGATCATCATTTCCTGACACTCTGCTGTGGTTGCCTCGCGCACTGCGTCCTTGCCAATGGCCCACACCGGCTCATACGCGAGTATGATTTTCTTGAGTGCGGCCTTTGATACATCGCGAAGCGCACTCTCAAGCTGCTCTTTGATGGTAGAGAGATACCAGCCCTGACTATCACGCTCTTTCTCCCCTACACAGAGTATGGGAGTGATTTTCTTTTCAAGAAGCGCATCAAGCGCTGCCTTGATAGTCTCTACACTCTCTCCTCGATCGCGTGTTTCTGAGTGTCCAATGAGTGCATACGCTGCCTTGTACCCTTTCAGCATAGCCGCGCTCACAAGCCCTGTTTGTGCTATGTCGCTTTTGCCTGCCACTTCTTGTGCTCCAACCACAAGTGATTTTGCAGCTTTTTGGACAGTAGCAAGATGAATAAATGGGACACAGGCAATGAGTGAGATGGTTTTTTTATATTTTTTTGCGATGTGCGCGGTGGCCTTTGCGAGCGAGATGGCTTGAGATGGAGTATCCGGAGCCATTTTCCAGTTTGCTATAAGCATGGTCATGGAGAAAGTATACCATAAAACACACCGCAGCTAGTGGTGTGTTTTATGGTAGTTAACAAAATTAGTCACAGTCTACAAGTTCTCCTCTTACATTTGCACACACACCTCCACCGGTATGGTGTAAGGAGCCGTATTCCAGAGTGCCGTGAGCAGAGAGCCCTCCTGTTGCCTTTACATCAACAGGTCGTGTTTTGTCTCCAAAATATACTGATGATTCTTGTCCCCCACCAGGCTCTCCACCGAGTACTGTATCGACTATGAATACTTTGTCATGATATCGAGCATCGCCTCTTGCGATGAATGAGCTTCCAATAGAGAGATCACCTAATTTTATCTGTCCTATGGGACCATTATTGACTGGTATTGATCTATTACTGCCTGCCGGAGTAGCTGTCGGCTCAGACCAGTCTGCAAACACAACCGTTGTACCGAGCCCGATAACGGCAACAATGCACATGAGTTTTAATTGTGAATATATTTGTTTCATAGAGATTGATATGCCTGGTTACTTGTAAAATCCACTTGTACATTCTACTGGCACAGTAATTGTCTGTGGTGTTGCACCTGATGTTTTTCTGACCACGACTGGTGCAATGAACTTCATTCCATTTGTCCCCCATACACCTGTTTCATACATTCCAGGGTTTGAGGCGAGAGTAAGTGTGAACCAGTTTTCTCCCCATACCTGTGGTGATTCACAGAGCATTTGCTGATTACTTTGTGCATCAAACTCAATGCAATTTTCGGTTGCGAAATTATGTGCACTAAGCTTTATTGAATCAAATGATCCATTGTAGATACTTCCTGAGTAATGAGGTGCCTGGCTAGTGCCAGTAGCTACTGCATTCCCATTCCAAAGTGTTATATTGATTTTTCTAAATACAGGATTTCCAGAACTATCATACTGAGGTTCTGCAGTTACAAAGTACTGACACTGCTCTACGGGAGGATTTTCTGGAGGGATAGTATTTTGGTCACAGTTACCGGGAACTTCGGTGCTTATATGCATTCCTTCCGGTACCGATGTCTGTATTCCGTCTATATTTGCACAAACATCTGTAGAAGAAGAATTATCAGCATCACAAAGGTATAACGTACCAGTTGTATCTGCGCATACTGGTAAAATAGCCAAAAGCGTTGTACCGTGTGGTCGGTCAGTGATAAGTTTGCGCGATACGAGTGAATTCTTTGCTTTCAGATTTCCAGTAAGCGCTATATCGGTGATGTATGAATGTCCTGGTTCCTGAGCTCCGAATGAAACAATATAAGGGGATATACCATTATTATTTTGTGATGCTCCAAGCACGACACCTTGGAGATACAATTTTTGTTCAAACTGGGATGCAAGGCTTGCAAGAAAAGCATTTACTGACAGTGCCCCTGTCTTTTCCTGTGCATCAACACCTACGTGTACAGGAAACTCGGCATTCGATGCAGGAGGATTTTCCGGCATTGGTACCCAAGT
>CBFIGQ010000041.1:0-2251 GCA_965662335.1 Minisyncoccia bacterium | reverse complement strand
CCAAAACATTGAGTGTGCATACTTTCAAATTCATCTTCATAGCTCCCTTTATCAGCTTCAACTACATATAAATTGAAGTTTGGACCAAATAGTTTTAATCCAACAGGTTTTATATCTACACCATCAAGCTCATAAGTTTTAGGCATCTTATCTAGTGTGTCAAAGATTCTTTTAACTTGAGCTTCCGTTAAATACGGAGATTTAGGCAACGGTGCTTTTGATTTCAGCGGAACTGCATCAGGACTAATTAGAGAGTTTTCTTTACAAACTTCTAAAATCATCTCTTGAATATCGTTATATTCATCTTCTAAAATAGTAAGGTCAATTTTGACAGCTTCAATATTGAATGTTTGAAGTGCGATTATTTTTGACCTATCTTGCAATTTTTCATATATTTTGTGAGTAAGATGCTTAGGATAAGGTAGCGGTTGACTTTTTTCAAGCCAACTTGCAAATGAAAGCAAAAGCTCTTCTTTACTTCTTCCAATAAGTATATTGAAGCCAACATCACTAATTGAAGGTGAATGATATAAAATAGCATGAGCTACCCCATCATCAAGAGAAACCATTTTCCTTTTATTGCCTGCTTTATTTATATCAAAAAAGCCAAATGAAGCATCAACTGCGTGATCATTCATTCTAACACGACCTTGCATAAGTACCGAAGTGATTGATTTCACCATATACTCTTGCCCTACACACTCTAAATAAACTAGTGTTCCACCGTCTTTGATATAAGATTCCATATCAGCAACCGCACCGTTGTATCTAATTTTAGGCACATATTTTTCATGAGCTTCAATTAAGTGCTCTATCTCGCTGATAGGTCTTACATCATAACTTCTTGAAGGATTTTCCACACATAAAGTATCTTTGTGTTTCCAATTTTCAACTACTTTCCACCATTTTCCGTCTATTGAGACTTTATCATTTAATCTATATTTCGACATCTATTTTCTCCATGTAATTTATTGACAACCACAAAAGAGAAAATGGGCATATAGCCACTATTAATCTCTTAATGTGGCTATCTTTGCCGGTTATTTAAAACAATTTTCTAAAAAAGACTTAGCTGTATTCCACCTTTTAAATCTTCAGGAGGAATATAACCCACAAGATTTGCTGAATTAACTTCAACTTTTTTCTTGTTTTTACCTTTGCCTGAATAATAGAAGAAAGTACTTGTAGCTAGCTCTTCATCAAAATCAAATAATGAATCAGCTATCACAGCTTTTTCTGATTTATGAGAATTAACAAACTCTTTTATCAAGTTTGCTAGTGAGTCAATCTGCTCGTTACTTTCATCTATAAACTCTTCAAATTTTAAAATTGGCATCAAGACTTTTGAATTAGGAACAGGCTCAAAAGGAGCTTTTCCGATTTTAACCCTATATATCTCAATACCATTTACAATACAGTAATTACTACTTGCTCTATTAATACTATAAGAAAGACCATCAACCAAACCGTTGTTATATTCTTCACATCTTTCAAAACAATGACTTCCACCAGCATATGACCAAGATGTTTGCTCTTTTCCTTTATCATCAATGTACTTGTTTTGTTTTCCATACAAATTACCATTGTGATAGATTTTCAAAAGCTCTTTAGCCATATTTTTATACATCTGCCAGTCTCTATCATTTTTACTAAATGCTACTGTTGTAACTGATTCAAAATCTTTGAATAAATCTTCAACGATTTTTGGTTCACTAATAGGTTTAGGAAGCTCTTTATAAAGTTCCATCTGTTCTTTGTACCAAAGTTCAAAGTTATCCCACTCTCTATCATTACCAAAGTTTTTAATAGAGTTCATCTGTATATCTTTTGATGCAGATTCACCTTTTAAAATAGCTTTTGCAAGAGCCAACTGTATATTGTCGTCCTCATCAGCCATACTTGATAAATCATCATCTCCTGATAACCTACCCTCAAGTGAATTTGCAGCAGCCACTTTTGCACCAATAAGTTCCAAAGCTTTATGCTGAGGAGTATTTTCATAGGCCATAAACATTACTTTAACATCATCTCTTTGCCCTATTCTCCAACTTCTACGACTTGCTTGCTTAAGTGTAAACACATTATAAGTAGTCTCGTAAAATATAATTGTTGGAAACTGCAATAAATCAAGACCAGTTTTTACAAGTTCTGGATTACACACCAAAACATCACTAGGATTTTTTTCGATCCATGCTTGTCTTTTCTTTGCAGCTATAGTAGGTGAAAGAAATTTCGTGGAATATTGAGGAAG
>CBFIGQ010000040.1:0-17468 GCA_965662335.1 Minisyncoccia bacterium | reverse complement strand
GGAGCGATAGTGTCATGGCTCGGGGACGCACAAAATGCAATTGAAAAGATATTTGCAAAAGAAGTCGATACGCAAAAGCTCTGCCTTACTGATGGGGCTGGTGCGAGCACCTGTGTCACAAAGGAACAGCTTGATACGCTTCTTGCAGGGCAACAGGAGTCTATACCAGAAGAGATAGTTCAAGAACCACAAGAGCAACCTGAGGAAGCAGCGCAAGACGCAACAGTAGAGCCAGCCGTAGATCCTGTACCAGATGAAGCTCAATCACCATCACAACAATGAAACGCCTTACCACACAACTCTCTATAGCTCTAGTAGTGCTTCTCATAGTAGCAGGTGTCGCATACGCGGCTACGGGCACTATCGACCCAAATAATGATGGTTCGTACAAGGCAGTTATCGAAAACACCGATCTCGGGAGTGCGACTTCAATAAACTTTGGAAAATTTACAACACAGTCTGCAAAAAATATCACAGTTAGCGACTCAGAGCTGCGCGGGTACGCATGGGGAGAAGGTGTGGGATGGATAGTCATGAACTGTGCGGACGCAACGAGCGGCTGTAGTAGTACGAACGGTAACTTCAAGGTAGCAAATGATGGAAATGGAAACCTCTCAGGCTACGCATGGGGAGAAAATACTGGATGGATTAACTTTGGACCATTTACCAATGCTTCTATTTCTACGGTAAAGATAGCAAATGGAGAGTTTGGCGGGACACTTGGAAGTGCAGGCTATGCATGGAGTCAAAACTACGGATTTATCAAGTTTGACTGCGCGAGTGCATCAAGTTGTGTAAAGACAGATTGGGCACCGACAACCTCAAACCCAGGAGGAGGCGGCGGAGGTGGTCCGAGTGGTGGTGGAGGGCACCCTCCAACAAATGTTTGTAGCGATCAGTTCGCCTTAAATCTTGGGGGTGCACTTCCTTGTGTATATCCGAACACTCCATCACTATGTGTGGATGTAACAGCTATAAATTTTGGAGGAAATTTACCTTGTCAGTATCCAATACAGACTCAGACCTGTACTGATCTACAAGCGATAAATTATGGAGCGAATGGGTCATGTCAGTATGCACCACCTTCACAACTTTTGTGTGCCGATAGTAGTGCAATGAATGAGGGTCAGCCACTTCCTTGTGTGTATGCAGGTTCAGTGTGTGATACTAACCCGAGTGATCCAAACTGTATTGGAACTCCACCACCTCCAACAAAAACATTTTGTCAACAGTATCCTGAAAAATGTCTCCCTACAAACACTCAGACACGAAGTGATGTTATAGGAAAAGTGGTCAAAGAATTTCTCGCAAGTACAACGGGGACTATTGCAAAAATAGCAGGAGCTGCTGCACTCGGCATCGGGCTTGGCGCATCATTTATCATTGCAAATCCATTTTCTCTCTACGATATTTTGCTCTGGCTTGCCCGTCTATGGTCACTGCTCCTTGTCGCTCTCGGGCTCAAGAAAAAGGCAGAGCCGTGGGGTACTGTGTATGACTCCGTGACAAAACAACCAATAGATCCGGCCTATGTCGTACTCATGGATATGGAGGGTAAGGAGATTGCGACCTGTATCACTGACATCGAAGGAAGGTATGGATTTGCAGTCCCACCAGGCACATACCAAATAGTCGCAAATAAGACGAACTATGAGTTCCCATCTAAAAAACTTGCCGGAAGAACAGAGGATGAGCTTTACAACGATCTCTATTTCGGAGGCCCTATTGTGATAGAAAAGGAAGGGGACATCATAGCAAAAGATATTCCGCTCGATCAATTCGGCTTTGATTGGAACGAGTATGCAAAAGGGGAGCAACGAAGGCTCCGACATTTCAAGCGACGAGATCTCACCATTGCGCGCATTTCTAATACATTATTTGTTATCGGCTTTATTATTACGGGTATTTCAAGTGTTATTACCCCTTCACCGTTTAACCTTATTTTGCTCGGAGTGTATGTGGTACTCGCTATAGTGCGTATTACTGGATGGAGTATCAAACCAAAGGGTACTGTTGCCGACGCTGCAACAAGCTCG
The DNA here is from genome assembly GCA_965662335.1 of Minisyncoccia bacterium. Classification (GTDB taxonomy): domain Bacteria; phylum Patescibacteriota; class Minisyncoccia; order Phycocordibacterales; family UBA9973; genus UBA4124. The sequence continues at coordinate 15,432 of CBFIGQ010000040.1, read as the reverse complement.
CCGCTCCCATTCTCAGTTGTTAGACTCTTTTCAAAGGTTACAAATAAAGAGGTTACTCACAAAGTCGCAGACTCACAAGGACAGTACTACGCACTTGTGCCCAATGGAGAGTATAGCGTCGTCGTTGATCGCAAGAATCAAGACGCAACATATACGTCAGTTCCTCAAAACGATGGCGTTAGAGTGACAAAAGGGTATCTCAAGCGGACATTCAAGATCTAATAAAAACACCTCGATACGAGGTGTTTTTATTATTATGCTACGAGTCCTTGGATCTTTTGAATGACATCATCGAGGGTAAAATTCGACTTCACCAGATAGTCTGCAGCCCCTGCATCAAGGAGTCGCTTCATCTCTGCATCGTCTGAGAGATTGGAGAATACAATCACTGGAATAGCTTTTGTATTTTCTTCTGCCTTAAAGCCTTTGAGGAGCTCATATCCGTCAACATCAGGGAGCATAAGGTCAAGAAGGATAATGTCAGGGAGGCCTTGTGCAAGAGAAGCTTCGACCTCTGCCTTTGAGGTAGCAGTTGCTACGTCAAAGCCTTCATGCGTAAATTTTGAGCTTTCGAGATTCTTTAAAAAGGAATCGTCTTCAATAATCAGTACTTTTTTCATATAGGGATAGTATAGCAGCTCCTCAGTACGCTAGCCAATGGGCATTTTGACCTCAAAAACAGTACTTTTTTCATCACTTTTGATGCACGCGAGGCTCCCGCCCACTGAGGCAAGGATTTCTTTGGTAGCATAGAGCCCAATCCCAAGCCCTGGATGAGACTCTATGGTTTCCGGTGCCCGGTAGAACTTATCAAAGAGCTTGCTGGTGTCCGCTACAACGGCACCATGGTCTTCTATAGTGAGTCGCGCGACACTTTTTTCTACTTGCAGTGTAAGAGAAATGTCAGTGTTCGGGTGGCCGTACTTGATGGCATTGTCGAGGAGGTTGTGGAGTGCGATGCGGAGTTTGCCTTCATTGCTGTGGACAAAGACCGGGGTTGGAGCAGGGGTGTAGCGCAGGTGCATTCCTTTTGCTGCAGCGCCGAGTGTAAAGTCCTTGATGCTTTCCTCGATGAGATATGAAAATGAGACGGATGAAAGCGTGGGTGTATGAGTCGTATTATCTCGTATTGATTGCATGGTGTCATTGAGAAGCCCAATGAGACGGCCGTTTGCACCACTTGCCTCAGTGAGAAGTGCAATTTGTGACTGGGTGAGAGGGCCCATGTCTCCAGCGAGGAGCATGGTAAACATCCACTTCATTGCAGTGAGCGAGGTGCGTATCTCGTGAGAAGTCACAAGAAAACTATCTATTTTTTCTTGGAGATTTGCAGCAGATTCTTGGGAAGGTTTCACTTCTATAGTGTAGCATTTCGGGCAACGAAAAAACCGTAGCATGTTTGCTACGGCTTCAAATTGTTGAATAATTGAGTTATGCACGAACAACTTCGTTGCTGTACATCCCCTTGATCTCGTCGAGGGCAGATATGTTTGCGATATCGTTATTAAGCTCTTCAGCTAATGACCCCGCTTTTAAAACAACTGAAAACTTTATTGTACCTGCTACGTCAGGACATGCGTTTAAAAATCCTTCCCGGTATACGTTTGCCATTGTATGACTTACGTCTTGCATATGGATGTGATCCGGTTCAGTGCTCACCATACGATCTATAATATGCTCTTTAGCTTTGTCGGTGTGTACAAAATGTATTACCACGTCTTTTCCAAACATTTCTCTGATGTCATGTTTGAAGTTTGCTTTCTTTTGGTCACCAAATCCGCCAGAGCAGATAACAGTTAATCTTTTCATTTTCATGTAAAATAGTTTTTTTATATATTACCCCAAAATATATTTTAGTCAAACAAAACCCCCTCGGGTGAGGGGGTTTTATTATCTTGCGGCCGTAGCGCCAGACGGACCTTTATATACGAGTGCCTTTTCCTTTAGTTTCTGTATGTCAGCGTCAGATTGAAAATATTTTGTACCAGCAAATATTTTATGCATATCTTCTGAGTTGATAATTATATATTCTCCTGTGAAACCGAAATCATTTCTAAAACGAACTAAGACATTTTGCTCTGAAGTGTTGAGCATTCCTCCGTCAGTTATACTTTTACTATCTCGAGCAGGGTAGTACATTTCTGCTACAGCGTGCTTACCTGGACTGTAGAGAATCTCACCCTCAACTGCAAACTTAGAAAATGGGTTTTCTTCAATATGTTCCTTTGTAGACTCCATATATACAACATCTTGATTTGGGGTATAGTACTTCTCATATTCTGCGGCTTTATCTGCGGAAATATATTTTTTTGCAACGAGTTCTTGTGGAGAGATACCGGATTTGACCATCTGAATCATTTTCTCTTCATACTCCTTTCCCCCTTGTTCCTGACTCGGCTTTGCCATTTCCAGTGTTTTTTCCTGTGTATTGTAATAAAAAGTCTTGTCATCTTTCTTAAACTCCTTATATCCTACCGGTTTTTCTTTTACAAGACGGGCCTTGCTGATATCGATGGAATCAATAGGATTTTTTTCAGTAGCTTTCGCGGATGCGCCAGCCATTAGCCCAGCAACTCCAAGTGTAAGTGCAAACTTTTTCCATACCTTTTTGAAACTTGATTCATGTTGCTTGGGAAGTTTGATCTCCTGGTCTGGCAGGTGGGATTCATTAGCATCTTTTGTAAACGATTCGAATGAAATATCAGGTATTTTTGATCTGAGTTCGTGTTCAAGTGATTCAATTTTTTCTTTATCTGAAGCAATTCGACCATAAATTTCATTTTCAAGTTCAGCTCTGTCTTGTTCCCGGGCTTCCTTTACACTCTTAAGTTCTTTTGGGCCTTCTTCGTATGATTCTACTTCGTCTTGTGGGGGGAATTCTTGTGATTTCATATAGTAAGTATACAAATAAAAACCAATAATATTTAATTACTGGTTTCATTATACTATATTTATATATAAAGTCAATATTATTGATACCGTTTCATTATCTCGGCTTCAACTTCCTCACGAGGGCGGCCATACTTGAGGTAGGAGAGTTGTTTGAGCTTTTCGGCTGCGTCAGGGTTACCCTGTGGTGGGAATGGAGTTTTTGAATTAAACGGCTTTGCTGGTACTCCGCCGACAAGCATTTTGATATAGCAATTGAGGTTTTCCTGTTTTATGACGTCTGCAGGAGTAAACACAGGAGCAAGCTGTTGTTCAAAAGCTCCTGCATTTTCAGGAGAGACGCGGTGTATAGCCATGGATCCGACGTTTCCAAAGATTGCGTTTTTGATGCCTTCCTCGAGCTGCTCGATATACTGGTGTGCGACGGTAAGAGAGAGGCGGTATTTACGAGCCTCTGAGAGAATAGTGGAGATTGAGTCAGTGGTGACGTTCTGGAACTCGTCGATGTAGAGATAGAAGTCATTGACTGCCTGTTTGCCCACAATATCGACACGAGAGAGTGCGGCCATCGTGATCTTGCCGACGAGGAGTAGTCCGATGAGGTTTGAGTTGATGTCGCCGAGACGTCCCTTTGAAAGGTTGACGAGGAGGATCTTTTTCTCATCCATGATCTCGCGGAAGTTGAGGACTGACTGTTGCTGCGCGACGACGGGGCGCATGATGTCGTTTGAGATGAAGACGTCGAATTTGTTGGTAACGTAGGGTACGAAGTTTGCAAGTGCGCTTTCTCCGGTCGTTTTCTCGGCATTTATCCAAAATTGCTTGATGATCGGATTTTTGCAGCGCTCGAGTTTCATATCGCGAAATGCCTTGTCAGAGAGCACGCGGCCGATCTCAAGGAGAGTAGATCCTGATGCGGGATCCTCCATCACAAGCCCTGCAGCGTTTCGGAAGTATTGTTCAAACATCGGACCTCCGGCAACTTTCATATCAAAGAGCTTGTTGAATATAGCGAGGAGTTCGTTGATGACAAATATTTTTTGCTCAGGAAAACGCTCGTCGTACTCGAGCATATTGAGCCCCATTGGTCTTGCGGTGTATGCAGGATCAAAATAGATGACGTCATCAATGCGCTCTGGCGGAATGTTTGCAAGGATATGGTCGATATCGGTGCCGTGCGGATCGATAAAGCATACTCCGTCACCATTTTTAATATCCTGAATGATCATGTTTTTGAGAAATACGGTCTTACCGGTACCAGTCTGTCCAATCACATACATATGTCTGACGCGATCCTCCCGTCCAAAGACGATAGGTGTCTCAACACCGCGATACGTGTTGGTACCGAGTACTATGCCTTGGGCTTGAGGGAAAGATGGCGCAGGAGCTGATGCGGCTGCTGACTCTTTGAGTTCTGGGGCAGCAGTGAGTCCGACTGGGAAGTGTATGAGCGTCGCGAGCTCGTCGAGAGAGAGCGGCATGAGCTCACCTTTGGTACGAAAGGTAAATTTTTCTACAAAGTCAGCAAGTCCTGATGCGCGAACGTCATACCATATGAGGCTGTTGGAGTTGGGAAGAGCAAACTGCGCAAAGGTAGACTTGATGGTGCCGAGTACACTTTGCGCTCGCTCTACGGTAGCACCCGAAGCAATAATGCGAATACTTGCGCCGACTGACTCCGTTTTATTTTTAAGTGTGGCGAGCTCAATACCTCGAGTATCTATTTGTTTTTCCTTTTCTTCATCTTTTTTTGCGCCCTCAAATAGAGAGAGAAAGGTCTTGCCAAACTCTTTTGCGATAGAGGCAGTCGCTTCCTTGTACATATCTTTTACTGAGCCATCACCTTTTTGGGCGCGATCGATGATCGACTGATAAAAGGAGTTGCTGTGTACGCTATCCTTTCCAATCACTACCTGGATAGCAGCGCCCTCGCCGTTTTGTTCGAGCTGTGAGAGCGATCCAATCAGTGCGGCGAGGGGGTCGTGTTCAAACTGCTGATCGGTGCTGAGTGGAAATACGGGAGGCTCCTTGAGGACTGCCGTACTTGCTGCAATACCAGAGCCAGTGGGTGCAAAGATATTGTAGTCATCAACGACTTCATCAACGATAGCCGTAGGGTAGTAGGCGTGAACAAGCTTTTCAAACGTCTCGCTTTGGGTGGTAGGTACCGATACATAGACACCGATATCGCGCGTTGCGTTTTGCACCGCTATCTCGATGACATAGTAGTCGTTTGAGTTTGTGAGACTACCGAGCATGCCGCTATAGAGCTGTTTCATTGCCTGAATAAAGCTTTTAAACGACGTATCGCCTGCTGGCTGGGTGAGCGTGATACTAAAGAGTGTGTGCGTGAGCTCGCTCTTGAGAGGAGAGTGCTCCTTGAGGCCAGGTATTGCACCAATGGTGTGGAGGTACTGGACGAGGAAGCGGTGAAAGTCATCCGTCAGGTGTGGGTCGTTCATACGCCCGACAATATCAAGCGCATTTTTCACTCCTTTCTCGAGCATAATGCCGAAAAGCTCTTCTATCTTTTGGTCATGTGCCTCGGGCTTTAGTCTGAGCGTGATTCGCTCTGCTTCATGTGCTGGTAGAATGTGCGCTTCGTGCATAAAATCCTTTGCCTGCGCACGTGCATACTCTTCGACGGTGTGGCGTGTTGCGGACTCAAGGTTTGCATGAGGTACTGACTGCGAGATATATTCTTTGCGCGACTCTGTACCAAGAAATGAAATTTCTTGGCTAGGAGTTGTAAGTGTTTCTTTGGGAGCGAACATGTATGTAAGTATACAAAAACACGCTCGATTATACGAGCGTGTTTTTGTAAGTGGGGAAGTGAAATTATTTCACTGCGTCTTTGAGTGCCTTTGCAGCGCGGAATTTTGGAACGCGTGTTGCAGCAACTTTGACCTGCTCACCAGTCTTTGGGTTGCGAGCCATGCGAGCTGCGCGAGCCTTCACTGAGAAAATACCGAGTCCAGCGATTGAAACCTCGCCACCCTTTTTGAGGGTCATGGTAATTTCAGAGATGATTTTCTCGATCACTTCCTCAGCTTGTACCTTGGTACCGCCGATCTGTGCATGAACGAGTTCAACAAGTGCTTGTTTGTTCATAGGAATATGAGAATACAATCCTCAAATTAATGTGCTGATAATCTTGTCAGTGCGCTTTAGCTTCCGCTTAAAGCTTTTGGCATTATATACCAAGGGTTTTTTAGCGCAATAGGGAAGAAATATTGACAAATAATAATAAATTGATTATAATTTTCACAAATTTAATTTCAAAAATCCATTCTCATGAAAGTACTCGCTCTCATAGAACCAAAAATCATCGCGTTTTTCATATATGGTATTGCCATGGTATGTCTTGCATTCTATCTATGGATGACAAAGCCAGAAATCAATAATGATACTACGCAGTAAATTTCCCCCTCCAATGGAGGGGTTTCTTTATTTTGCATAGTCAGTAATACGGGTTTCACGAATGATTGTGACCTTGATCTGGCCAGGGTAGCGCAGCTCAGTCTCAATACTAACTGCAATGTCGCGCGCGAGCATTTTAGCATCGTAGTCATTTACACGCTCAGGATGGACAAAAATGCGTATTTCGCGACCTGCTTGGAGCGCATACGCCTTTTCAACACCACTAAACTTGGTAGCTAGTGACTCAAGCTCCCCAAGTCGGCGCAGATACTGCTCGGCGCTGTCGCGGCGCGCTCCGGGCCGTGCACCCGAAATAATGTCAGCGGTTTGTACGATGACTGCCTCTAGACTCTCATGCGGACAGTCGTCATGATGGCTTTTCATAGCGGTAATAATGCGCTCGTCTGTACCAAAGCGGGTAAGTACTTTGATGCCAATATCGACATGAGACCCTTCAAACTCATGGTCAAGCGCTTTACCAATATCGTGCACCAGCGCTCCTGCCTTTGCGATATATGGGTCAGCACCAACCTCAGCTGCAATCATACCTGCAAGGTGTGCCATTTCTATGGAGTGGGCAAGCACGTTTTGCCCATAGCTTGTGCGGAAGTGAAGCCTGCCGAGAATGGCGATAAGGCGTGGATCGAAGTTATAGATGCCGCATTCATAGACTGCGTCAGCACCCTTTTGCTTGATGATGTCATGGATGTGCTCGCGCGCCTTTTCAAGCTCTTCTTCTATTTTTGCAGGCTGAATACGGCCATCCTTTATGAGTTCGGTAAGCGCGTGTGTTGCAATAGCGCGGCGTACCGGATCAAAACACGATACTACGATTGTATTTGGTGCCTCGTCGACAAGGAGCTCTACCCCTGCAAAGCGCTCAAAAGCACGAATGTTGCGTCCCTCTTTTCCAATGACCTTTCCCTTTATTTCATCACTTTCAAGGGTCACGGTAGAGGTGGTGAGCTCGGTCGTAACTGGAGCTGCAAGACGCTGAATTGCTGATGTAAGTATATCTTTTGCGCGTGCGTCTAAGTCTTCACGACCCTCGTGCTCGAGTTTGTAGAGTTCGTTTGCGAGATCTTCACTAAACGCTTCCTTTGCGTGTTCCAAAAGGGAAGCGCGCGCATCTTCCATCGAAAAGTTTCCAATAGAAACCAAAAGGTTCTCTTGAGCTTGTGCGACTTCTTCGAGTTCTCGCTCTGCGGCAAGGAGGGCTGTGCTTTTTTCTTCAAGCTGCACGCTTTTGGAGTCGAGCTCGAGCTGGCGCGCATCGAGGAGTACCTCGCGCCTGTCAAGTCTGTCTTCAAGAAGTGAAGCCTTTTCATGAGCATCGTCTACGATAGACTGCGCCTGAGTGCGGGCACTGAGGAGCTTTTCATTAATGGTGAACTCGAGATTGTTTTTGCGGATGATAAAAATCACCGCACGAATGCTGTATCCAAGGAGTCCTCCTGCAAGAAGCATTGCGCTTGCAAGTATGAACTCGTCCATGTTATTTAACGTTTGTTGACTTGGTAATGATTTCGTCTACGATGCCATACTTCTTTGCTTCTTGAGCATCCATCCAATAGTTTCTATCTGCATCCTTTTCAATTTTTGCAAATGGTTGGCCGGTATTTTTTGCGAGCATTTTGTACAAGAGTTCACGGTGTTTAATGATTTGCTTTGCACCAATTTCTATATCAGTTGCCTGACCTTCTGCACCACCAAGTGGTTGATGGATCATGACTTCTGCGTTTGGAAGGGAGTATCGTTTACCTTTTGTACCGGATGAAAGAATCATGGCACCCATTGAAGCAGCCATGCCAACACAAATCGTCGAAACATCTGGCTTAATAAAATTCATCGTATCGATAATCGCAAGACCATCCTTGATATGGCCACCTGGAGAATTGATATAGAGCTGGATGTCTTTCTTTGGGTCCTCATTTGCCAAAAACAGAAGTTGTGCGATGACAAGGTTTGCTACGTGTTCGTCAATAGCGTCACCAAGAAAAATAATTCGTTCTTTAAGTAGGCGAGAGTAAATATCATACGCCCGGTCGCCCATCGGGTTTTTTTCAATAACTGTTGGGATAATCATAGGTTCAAAAAATCTAAAAAATAATACATTCGTGCTGCCGTGTCGGAAATACTGAATACACGCACTATACTCGCAATTGACTGTTTTTGCAAAAGTAGTAGAGTAAAGGAAAACTAGAAAGCCATGTATAATCTAACCGAAATTGTAAAACTTCAACCAATACCACCTTATGAAGTTAAGGAGAAATTAAAAAACAAGATTAAAAAGAAATTTACAATCTTAAAAGAGGCACTGCTAACAAATAACTATCGAACAATTGGTTGTTTCACTTAGTATAAATCCCCGGTCAAACCGGGGATTTTTTTATTGACTCTCTAGCATTCCAAGCACCTTTTCGTTGGTGAGGAGCATATCTGCATAGGCTTTGGTCCTCTGTAGATCTGCGCCTGGATACATTTGTACGAGCTTTTGTGCTTCTGCTTCCACCTCCTCCTCTGTCGGAAGTGCCTTCTCGGCGCGCGCGATTGCATTTAGGACAAGCTGAAATCGCGCGCGCTTTTCAGCTTCGGGTGCAAACTCAGTCATGAGCTCTTCTTTGGTCTTTTGAATGTGCTTGAGATAATCCTCAAGACTTGCGCCGCTTCGAGCGACATCTGCCTCTATTTGTGCAAGCATTTTTTCCTTTTCTGCACTAAGTACGATCTCGGGTACTTCAAACTCCGTATTTTTCACAATCTCTTCCATGATAGTGAAACGGCGCTTGTCTTTTGCGGCTGCTTCCGCTTCATGAATGAGATTTTCACGAATTTTTGTACGCATGTCAGCAACTGTTTCAAAACTTCCAAACGATTTTGCGAATGCATCATTGACTTCAGGGAGTGGTTCTTCGTGCGCGTGATCGTTTCCGTCCTCATGTACATGGCCATACGCGCGCATCTGACGGAGATTTTCAACCACTTTTTCAACGTCCTCGTCGGTGATTTCTTTTGGAGTTTCAAGTAGGGTAGCTTTTGCTATTTTTTTGTAATCGGGAAGTGATATCTCAGGCACAATAGCAGCGCTCAGGCTAAATCCGAGCGCATTCCCGCGCGCGATCTTGGTAATAGCTACCTGAGGGCGGCCGATGATGTCGAGGTTTTCTTCGGTAAGGAGTGATGGGTAGATGTCTTGGATTGCACGCTCAGCCATGTCACTAAGGAGCAGCTCATCAGGAATGTGTTTGCGGGCAACTTCCTTTGGAATATTTCCTTTGCGGAATCCGTCGAGCGTGAGGTGCTCGGCAAGGTGCGTAAATGCTGCATCTTCAAAGGTTGCGAGGTGTTCCCAGGTGATTTCGCCTGCAATTTCTATTTCGCTTTTCGGAAGTTTCTTGATATTGATACTATAGGTATTTGTTTTTTGCATACGCGCAAGTCTAGCATGTCTTGCCGAGTATGCAAAAAGCACCATACATGGTGTCTAGAAGGAGTCAGAATATGAGGGAATAGATATTTGTTCTACAGAAGCCGTCAGGGTATCTAGGTTAGTAGTTGGTATAGCGGTGGCCTGAATAGACGGCTCGACTCGTTCGCTTTCTATAAACCAAAAGCCTCCAAATATTATTAGAATAACAAGAATAATAAACAGTGCCCACGGGCTGCGTGGAGATGGCAACTCTTTGTATAGTGTGTCGCCTTCAAACTGCATGAGATTATTGTGCAGATTGGTCTAAGGTGGTGCCGATAGAAGTTTTGAGCACGGTAAGACTCTCTATAAGGTGCGCTCGAGCGTCTGCAAGATTTGTTTCTATCGTTTTGAGGTTGGTTTTGATAGGAAGTGTCTCCTTTTCAGTCATCGTGTCGGTAGCAGGCATTACTGCAAGAAGGTCAAGGTTTGTTTTTGCTTCAAGGAGAGATGCTGAGGCTGCCCCGAGTTCAAGGCCTGCGGCCTTTGTATCTACCCCTTTTGCGGTGAGGCGGTCGATGGCAAGCTTGGTGCGACTTACAAAGAGACTAAACTGGGTATAGAGACTCGTTAGACTGGTTTCAGCTGCCTTTTTGCGGGCAGTGATCGTAGTGGGATCAGGAGTAGTTAAAGAATCCTGTGCAAGGACAGGAGTAGTTTGAGCACCTACCTCCTGATGAAAACCGATAAGCATAAGCACTACTATTAAACCTAACAATACTGTTTTTTTCATACGAGAATGTTCTCTAATATACCATAGAGACGCTATATTGGCTAGAATATTACGAAATTTGCTACCATTGTGAATATACGGTAAATGATTTTACTAATAAAAGCCGCTGATAAGGCGGCTTTTATTGATTGTAATATGATTATTTTGTATTACCTGCAGGGCTTTGAAGAAATGCATCACATGCCATTTGCTCAGCGGCAGCTAGGTCTCCAGCTGGTACCAATGATATGTTTTTAACAACAGTGACTACTTTACCAGGAGTATAGTCCCAGTGGCCAAAAAAGAGGAAATCTTTTACCCATGTTGCAATACCGATAGTTATTGTTCCATCTCCGTTAGTTTTGCACCACGCTTTATGTTTTGCGTTTGCTTGCTCTTCAGATAACGGTTGTACTTGTATCAATCCGGATAAATCAAGCAGTCCAGCAATTTTACTATTGGCTGGAGTTTTAGAAACTGAGGTAATAATATCTGCCCGTGCTGGCTGAGGAGAACTTTTCTTACTCAACTGCACAAGTATAACTGCTATAATTGCAATTACGACAATAAATAATAAAACTTTTTTCATTTGTATAAGGATGTTAAATTGATAACAACTGTAGTATCTCAGATATATATATGCAAAACAATACCCCTGCATTTATAGCAGGGGCTTTGACTGATATCGTATATCTAATATTGGTTTTGAAATACTTTTCCTCTCAACTTTCTTAATAGACCATATCCTTGCCCTCATGACTATCTCGCCCCAAATAATGTATCTTCTTTTAAAAATAAAAACGACACATTTTCTCGAATTTGTCTGAAATACATTTATTCCGTTCAATAGTATTTTTTGAGCTGGGTTAAAGTTGGTAACTGCCCACATAAGGACAGTTTCCAGTTCAAATGAAGTGGTGTCCGGTGTAAACGTGTTTGGTTTCCAGATTTTTATATGAGGGGCACCATACGGTGAATCATGTAAAAAGTACGGATTAGAAATGATTTTCATCAATCTTGTGTTTGTTCCGACGGAGGCATAAGCAACCATCGGGTATTCTTGCCCATAGGCACTTCCTGCCAGTAAGCATACTAACCAAAATATTTTTTTCATAGTAAACGTTTTTTCTTATATAGAATATTTTACTTATTATGTCAAGTACCAGTAACGATTCAATACTCTTACAAACACTTTATGTAATTCAGGATATGTAAAGAAATATATTAACTCTGTATGGAATATATCCACACGATCCCAGTCGTCATTATAGGAAATACATTTTATACTATAAGGTATTACCACCTATAAAAAATTTGCATGAAAATAAAAGTAACAATTGGATTATTTGTAATAGCAGCTGCAAGCATTATCTTTGCAAAGACACAGTATAGTCTTCTCACTACAGACCTCCTCACCGCAAGCGCGGTACCGCCTCAGACAGAAGGATTTAGTACCCCGGTATACGCACTGGGCGGCTATACTGGTACCGGTACACTCAATGATGTCTTTTCTACCAGGGACATGCAATCATGGAACCTTATATCTGCACACAATGCGCAGTCCACTACTAAATGGTCTCCGCGTATGAATCCAAACATTGTGTATGCAGGCAATGTGTACTGGCTCATCGGTACAGGGTACTGGAATTCTCCTTCAAACAATGTCAATAGCCCACATGATGTATGGGGCTCTCGCGATGGCGTGAGATGGAGATTAATGACTTCAAACCCCCCATTTAATAACTACTATGGGCCATTTACGACTGATTTTGCAAACTACTATGAATACCATGCAGCCGCTATTGGTAGTCGCCTCTACGTAGTTGGGGGTAAGCCAGGTAATAACAATAAGGCAGTAGTTTGGACTTCTACTGATGGTATAAACTGGACGCAGCTTACAGAAGCTGCACCGTTTGAGACGCGTGTCGGATTTTCTCTTGTAAGTTTTAATAACAAACTCTATGTTATTGGTGGTCGGTATGCTATGAATAGTTATGGTAATAGTGGTATCTGGTCATCATCTGATGGTACAAACTGGACACTTGTAACCGCAAATCCAGCATTTGGTAAGTATCTTTCATTCTCAAAGGCACTCGTCTATAACAACAAACTTTGGATACTTGGAGGCGTTGTGCAGACGATTGATGCGGGTATCAATACTCCAAATATATGGAATTCTACTGATGGTGTGACATGGAGCTTGGTGAGCAATACTCTTCCTGGAGATAGTGAATACACTAATTTTGCACTCAGGGATGCAGTGGTTGCCGGAGGAAAGATATGGACAGGGAACGCTCTTACGCCAACTTCAAACGTAAGCAAACTTTGGTCATCTACTGATGGCGTTACATGGACTCAAAGCCCTACGACACCTGCATGGAGTGGTCGATCTGGGTATAAATTTATTACCAGATAATAAAAAACCACTCCCAAGGAGTGGTTTTTTATTATCTCTGGAATTTTTCTGTATACAGCTCTTGAGATTTTCGAACCGCATCAAGGGCTTCTTGCTTGTTACCGATGCCATTGACTGTTACCTCTTTCTTTTGTATTTGTTTGTACGTAAGGAAGAAATGCTCTATCTCCTTTAGCGTATGCTTGTTCAAGTCTTTGAGGTCTTGGACATCATCCCAGCGAGGGTCTTTTTCTGGAACTGCGATGATTTTCGCATCCGAGTCTCCATCATCAATCATATGCACTATTGCTACAGGGCGAACCTTAACGAGGATGCCTGGTGCAAGTGCGTAGGTTGTCAGTACAACGACATCGAGTGGATCGCCATCTTCCCAGTGGCTTTGCGGCATAAAGCCGTAGTCAAATGGGTAGTCTTGAGCAGTGTGGAGCGCTCTATCGAGTGCGATGAGTCCGGTTTCCTTGTCTATTTCGTACTTATTCTTTGATCCTTTTGGGATTTCAATGATTACATTGATACTCTCTGGCACATTCTTGCCAGCAGATATGTCGTGAAGAAGATTCATATTAGTACTCAGACTGCTTGTCAGTGCCTTCTATTTCATTAGTAATGATTTCATCGTTGGTTGGTCCGTCGATGTGAGGAGTGGTGACTGTTTCACCGTTTTCATTGTGGAGCTGGGCCACGTCTACCTTTCCATCCTCTGCGGCGAGATCCTTGAGATTGCCGAGTGATACAAAGTCATCACCTTCGATATTTTCTCCATCAGTTTCGACCTCGGCCTCGCTTCCTCTGATATCAATCTTCCATCCGGTGAGCTTTGCGGCAAGGCGTACGTTTTGTCCGCCCTTACCAATAGCGAGCGATAGCTGGTCAGGTGTGACTTCTATCGTTGCCTTGTGTTCAGCTTCGTCGAGGTCAAGCGCGAGTACTTTTGCAGGAGAGAGGGACTTGCGCACAAATTCTTCTGGGTCGGGAGACCATTCGATAATATCGATTTTCTCTCCACCGAGCTCATTCATAACTGTTGAAACACGCACACCTTTCTGACCAACACATGATCCGACAGGGTCTATATTCGCGTCTTCGGTCCATACCGCTATCTTTGAACGACTGCCTGGTTCTCGAGAGATGCTTTTGATCTCGACAATACCAGAGGCAACTTCAGGAGACTCATATGCAAACAGCTTCTCGAGGAATTTTGGATGGGTACGAGAAATACGAAGGGTAATACCGCGCGGAGACTCTTCTACATGGTAGAGATACCCGCGTACGCGTGAGCCGCGAGTGTATCGCTCGCCTGGGATCTGCTCCTGGGGAGGAATGATTCCCACTGCGCGGTTAAAATCGACATATACCATGCCGCGTTCTACCTTTTGCACGTATCCAGAGACAATATCTCCTTCTTTAGTGCCAAATTCATCAAGGATTGAGCTTCGCTCTGCTTCTCTGATGCGCTGCATGATGACTTGTTTTGCAGTTTGCGCTGCAATACGTCCGAAGTCGTCCTTTGGTTCAAGAGAGAAGACTATTTCATCTCCTATCTGTGCCTGTCCTTTGATAATACGAGCGTCGTCGAGGAGGATGTGCTTTTCTTCGCTGTAGTGCTCCCGTTCATCAGTTTCATCTAGTGGTTCTTCTTCGAAACGCACGAGTGTGTCGTCAACGACGGTCTTTACTTGTTCAAAGTCTACTGTGCCTGCCTCGAGATCGATGTGTGCACGTACGATTTGTCCCTTTTTCCCGTATTCTTTCTTGTACGCTGCCGCGAGTGACTGCTCGATTGCATCAATGAGCTTATCTCGTGCGATACGTCTCTCACTTTCGAGCTGTTCGATTGCGAGTTTGAGTGCTTTTATGTCCAACATATATTTTTTTGTTATGAAATTTTGTAATGAGTCTTTGTGCAAGTGAAAAAGTTATCAACAGAAATCCCGCAGAACGCGGGATTTACACTTGCTACTTCATTGTAGCATGTTTTATACTTTATATCAATATGAATACATTACGCGCGCGAAGGTTCAAAACACTTATTAGCAGTACACTTATCGTACTTAGTATTGGGATAGGACTTGCAGTTACGTTTGCATACGCGCAAACTGATTCTGCTGTCGCACCATCAAATCATCGGCCACCATCTTCTGGAAGTAATACTTCAGGAATGATTCTTTCAGGCTATGCATGGTCTACCAATATTGGATGGATTCGCATGAGTAACTGTTCAAGTGCTACGGACTGTGCAGGACAGAGCTATGGAGTGAGCGTTGCGTCTAGCGGTGCAAACCGTCCAATGACTGGGTACGCATGGTCTAGCAACATTGGCTGGATAAGTTTTAATCCAAGCGCAGTAAAGGGTTGTCCAATGGAACCATGTCAGGCAAGTATTAATTGGAATGATGGGACGGTGAGTGGATGGGCACGCGCGTGTTCAGTTTTTGCTAATACTGATTGCACCTATGGCAGTCTAAAAGATGACTCTGCGCGTGGTGGTTGGGATGGATTTATTTCATTGAATGGTCCACTAAAGGA
>CBFIGQ010000039.1:0-4932 GCA_965662335.1 Minisyncoccia bacterium | reverse complement strand
TGAGCCGATCACCTTTAGACACTTTTCATTTGGGAAATACAAAGGACAACTCATCGCGGAAGTGGCAACAAATGACCCAGGCTACCTCCGCTGGCTTCTAGAGCAAAAGAGGCAATCTGATCAAGACGAAACTGACTGGATCAATACTTTGCAAAAATACTTAGGCTAATTTGACAAAATATAATATTCATGTAAAATGTTTAAAAACTTTTACAATGCAATTAATACACACTTTTTATTTTATGAAAACAGATGGCGGAATGGTATGCAACACCTCGCCATACGATGAAGACATCCATCAACTCAAAATCGAAACATTTATTGACGCAACCGTGTGGGATAAAACAATTCCTCGTGTGCAATACAAACTACATGACAGTCGTGCGACAAAGGACTTAGATGCTATTCATGTAATTTTGTCCTGCAACTATTCGAGTATAAACTTAGGTGATAAATTCCGTATGGAAACGTCGCCGGTTGCCATAAAAAATGATTACACAAAGATCCTCATTTTTCACCCTATTGATGTAGTTGAGGCGATAGAGATTGCAGAGAAAAAATTTATAAAAGAGTATAACCTACCTCCTATCTTTTCTATTTCTCCAAATTCCGATATCCAATACCATGGCCTTATTCGTGGACTTGCGAGAAAATGCAAAAAATGACTACAAGCCGGACCGAGCGTCCGGCTTTTTTGTGCGTGGTATACTCGGGCTATGGAAAGTATCTATATCATTGGCGCAGTAGTACTAGGGGGAGGTATAGTCTACGCACTCACGCGCCGGCAAAAACCTGCTCAGGATCAAACTGGCTTTACCCTTCTCATGCAGCAAGTCCAAGACCTCCAAGCAACCGTGGATCGCAAACTTTCTGACTCTGAGAAAAGTATCCGAGAGAGTATGCATCATCAGCAGTCGCAATCTGCACGCATCATTGGCGACATCACTGAGCGCCTGACTCGCCTCGACGAGGGCAACAAGCAGGTGCTCGGCTTTGCAGAAGGACTCGCACAGCTTCAGGACATTCTCAAAAATCCAAAGCAACGCGGCGTACTCGGCGAGTACTATCTTGAGACCTTGCTTAAAAATATTCTCCCGCCGTCTCACTACGCGATGCAGCATGCATTTCCTGATGGATCTATTGTCGATGCTGCAGTGTTTGTAAAAGACAAAGTAATCCCTATTGACTCAAAATTCTCACTTGAGAACTACAACCGCATGGTTGAAACCAAGGACACTGCGTACAAAAAGGAGCTTGCAAAGGCATTTGAAAACGATCTCAAAAATCGCATCGTTGAAACGAGTAAATATATCCAGCCCGAACACAATACGATGGATTTTGCGTTTATGTTTATTCCGCACGAGGCCATCTACTACGATCTCCTTGTGGGAACAGTCGGCTCAGGTGACGATGCAGAAAATCTCATTCAGCGGGCCGCAAGCAAGCACCGCGTCATCATTGTCTCCCCTACTTCATTCCTTGCCTATCTACAAACAGTGCTCCAGGGACTTAAGGCAATGCAAATAGAAGAGAGTGCAAAGGAAATACGTAAGCGCGTCGATGAACTCGGCAAACACCTTGCAAGTTACGAAGAGTACCACAACAAGCTTGGTACCACTCTCAAGACCGTTGTGAACCATTACTCAAGCGCTTCAAAGGAACTCAAAAAAGTAGACAAAGATGTTATGCGCATCACCGGCACAAGCGCGGGGCTTGATCCGCTTGCACTTACTGACACAGAAATCGAGAGAACTATTGAGTAAGACTAAAAGAGAGCCTTATTTGCAAAGCTTGCGAATACTGATGTTGGAACAAGTATGTTCTGTATACCTGCAGCATATGGCGCTACCTGGTATGCATCAAAGATAAAGGTAATACCGTCATCCCCTACCACAAAATTTTTGTAATTATCAACAGTCGGTGCAGCTCCGTCCTTGATCCACGCTGCATCTGAGATTTTTTTCTTTGTGATCTCACCTTGCACGAATGTTGCAACAGTATCAAGCCCCTTTTGACCATTACTAAAGAGATCAAGCACGCCTATAGCTTTACTATCTTTGTCATAGGTAAATGTCTTGGTGACCTGAAGTCCATGAGCTCCTCCGGTATAGGTAGTGATACTAAATATATATGTTTCCAGGGCACTTGTTTTTTGCTCGCGATAGCTAATGTCGAGCGAGAGCGATCCGTCAGACGCTGATGCTCCAGCGCTCGGATCCATTACCCATGCCACATCATCTTTAAACTGTGCTACTGCATCACTGGCAAATGCCTTGAGTGTTGCGGCTATACCTGGGTCCTTGGTGACAGGATACTCGGCCGTGATGGTGTAGTACTGGTTTGACTCATTGATAGCCTCAGACTTTATTTCTTGCGATCCCCATTGTGTACTTGCCGAAGTCTCAGTCGGTGTTTCGACTACTGACACAGACGGGACTGGTGACTTGTATACACGATACAAAAAGATACCAATGATCGCGAGTATGGCGATGACGGTGATAATGATATGAGATTTTGAGAGGTGGTGGTGTTGCATAGGATTTTTAGAGATTAACTTGTAGTTCGAGCGAGTTATCAAGTACCGGGTTATCTGATGGGTTGTCTTTGTGTAAGATCAGAAACCCTCTCCTATATGGTGTCTCTGGTGGCAGCTCGTACTTGATAGATGCAGTAAATGGTACGTATTCAGTCGTCATCCACTCACCTTGTGCCGTTGCATAGCCTTCAGCGATGATCTTGCCGTCCCAGTCAGTGAGCGTGATAGGGAACGACCCTTCAAAGTACCAGCTCCCTCGTGCCTTGCCTTTGACTATGAGGGGCGACGCGACCTGCGACCCAGGCCTCGGCGTATCGACAACTATGAGGTCATCCTTTTGCGCGACTGGTGCTTCGGGTGCAAGATTCGTATCAGGTGTGTCTACTGACTGACTGATCGGCGTATCGACACTCCGCAATAGCGCCCAAAAAATAAACCCGAAACAAACCAATAATATAAGTATTCCATATCGTTTCTTCATGCTTGCATTATACACCTTTCCTCGGGTATAGTGTGCACACAAAATGGCCCTATCGTCTAACGGTTAGGACGCCGGCTTCTCAAGCCGTTAATCGGGGTTCGATTCCCCGTAGGGTCACCAAGAGAGACATTCGCGAAATTAGAAATAAGGAGCGGATTTTTGGAACAAAAATCCGCGCTGTGTGTCCCGCTTCCGCCCTTTGCGGAAGCGACAAAATCCCAAAGTTCCCCCCAGTGTATGGAAACCGTTTTGTCCTTGATTTCAGGGTTAGAGCCGATTTTTTGGAAAAACCGTTTCCATTCCAAATAATTTTCGGTTTTTTCCAAATCGGCGCATTCTTTCAAGGACAAAACGAAACTCCGCAAGGGTTCGATCCAATTCTTTCTCTGTTGCCCAAAATCTCTTTCGGATTCGAGAAGAGAAGCTTTTTCACGCATGAGTAAATCTTTGCGTTGTAAATATATTTCTCGTTCAATATCTTCGTCTAAATATATGGAAACAAGTTTTTCAAGCTTCTCTTGATTTTCTCGAATCTTGTCTTTGAGATTTTGGGCAACACTTCCTCGTGAAGAAATATTTTCATTTTCCCATTCATCAATTTTATTTTCCATTTTTAATATTTCTTCACGAGGAAGCGACACTGTTTGAATCAGTGCTTGCAATTGAGTGGCGAGGGCGTTTTCTTGGAGGTATGGTTGACTGCATGCACCAAACTTTTTGGTGCAACGATAATACGCATATTTTGTACCAAATCTATTGGTTGCATATTGAGCAGTCACCATACCTCCGCACTCGCCACAACGAGCAAAACCGAGAAAATGAAATGGATGAGCAATTTTAGATTTTCTCGGTTTCTGCTTCGTTCTATGAACTTTCTGCACTGATTCAAACAGTGTCGGAGAAAGAATTGGCGCAAAGCTTCCGTCATACCATTCGTCTTTATGCTTCACAAAACCTAAATATGCTCTGTTCATCAAAATTCTGTTCACGGAAGCTTTGCCAAGTGGCGTTCCATTTTTCTGACATACGCCATGATCCGCCAAAAATTGAGAAAGTGATTCCAGTGTATGCGTTCCTTTGGCGTATTCTTTATACGCACGAACAATGATCTTGCTATGCACTGGGTGAGGTTCAATATTTCTCGTTTTATAATTATTAAAATAGCCAAAGGGAGCTTTGGTGAGCCATTCACCTTTTCTCAATTTTTGGCGGATTCCACGCTTCACATTTTCTACAAGATTGTCAGAAAAATATTTAGATTGCCCGAACGCCACTTGCAACATGAATTTCCCTTGTGGGGTTGATTCAAACCAAAACTGCGGAAAGCGCAAAGAAGCAATTCTGTTTATATCTACCAAATATATTATTTTCCCACCATCAACAGAATTACGGGCGAGACGGTCAGGATGCCATGCGAGTATACCAATCGGTTCTCGTGATGTTTCTACGAACGCCAACATTTTTGCAAATTCTTCTCGCCCGGGCTTCTTTGCGCTTTCCGCTTCCGTAAATTCTTTCAGAATTTCAATGTGTTCTCTACGCGCATATTCTCGTAATTCAAAAAGTTGAGCTTCAATACTCATGACTTGCTTGTCGTCATCTTCAGTACTCTTGCGAGCGTAGAGAACGCATTTAGTTTTGGTTTGAATTGTTTCCATACACTGGGGGGAACTTTGGGATTTTGTCGCTTCCGCAAAGGGCGGAAGCGGGACACACAGCGCGGATTTTTGTTCCAAAAATCCGCTCCTTATTTCTAATTTCGCGAATGTCTCTCTTGGTGAACTAATTATACACTTTGCACGAACTTTTTTCCAGAAGAATGAATAGCGTTCCTCGCGCGCTGAAGCGCCACCACGCGAAGCGTGGTGCTTCTGCAAGAGCAGACGTGCGGGAAGACGCTAAATACACAATGGAC
>CBFIGQ010000038.1:0-1547 GCA_965662335.1 Minisyncoccia bacterium | reverse complement strand
CAGCAACAGTAGATAACGTTGGAAGACCAATCATCCAGTATTTCAGCGCTGGCCAACATACGATGCAAATTTCGGGGCGATCGAACGGGCATGCGATAGATCGAATCGTTCTGTACAAGTACGAAGACGTCAGTTACTCCGCCAGCAAGTTCGATAACTACAACGAATCATCAAGATCAGGTAGTTCGACACTAACTCCTGAACCAACTCCTGAACCAACTCCTGAACCAACTCCTGAACCAACTCCTGAACCAGCTCCTGAACCAGCTCCTGAACCGGCTCCTGAGCTTGAGCAACAAGAAGACCCTGTGGAACCGCAATCATTGCAGACTACACGAGAGCACCCGGCAAACACGTGCGTAGGCAATACCGCATCGTTAGCGCCGACTCGAGATATCCACATTACCGGATCATCGGTTGCTAACAATTCGCTGCTTACGATAGGCGATAACGAACAGTATGCGTACCTCTTGTTCGACCTTATTGATGTACCGGTTGCAACAGCAGACTATGCCCTGCAACTCTATACAGAACAGACGAACGATTCGGCTCTCGTGTCGGCATATCAATCAAATTCTTCAGACTGGTCTGAATCAACAACACTAGATAATTTACCGTACCCCTCTGCGCTTCTGGGCGAGCAGTCACTTCGCTTCAACACATCAGGATTTCAGGTAATAAACCTCCAACCTGAAATGCTGAGCAAGGGACCGGAAACACTTGTATTGGCGGTTGCAAGCGGTAACAGCAACGTATTAATTAGATCTACCGAGACAGACTATGAACCTCGATTGAAAATATCAGGGTCTGGCGATTTTTGTCAGCAATATACGATGAGTAGAGAAGCCCGATTAGCTACGGAGTCCGATAACGGCACGACAGAAAATCAAGAAAACTCAACACCAAACGAAGAATCGCAATCCCCGAACACGGATGATGCTGCGACAAACGATGATGGTTCAACTCAGAGCAATTCGGGCAATGATAGTGAAGAGTCTAATAACGACGCGCCCACCGCTAACGATGATGCTAATGAATCAAACGGTAACGCTGACGCTGAAAACCCATTCGAAGTCTCTGATCCTGATGCAAATTCGCCATCTGTTGAAGGTACATCCAGTGGTAGCTCGGGTGGGGCCCTTAGCGGGTATTTACTGCTAGCAACCGGGTTAGCCGCGATTAGACGCCGTCAACTACTTCGTCCGAGTCGCTAACCAAACCCCCAGTGCCGCCACTGCCATGCCAAACCAAGCTAGTGGCGTCATTTGCTCGTCCATCATAATCCACGCAATAAGCGCAGCCGTGGGCGGAACAAGAAAAAAGAGTGCACTAACCTTGGTGGCTTCGCCGTTTCGTATCATCATTAACAATAAGCTGATAGCAAGAATGGAATTTCCCAAAACTAGGTAAGCCAAGGCACCTAGGAAGGCCGGTGTTACGGTCACATTCATGGGTTCCAATAGAAGCGCCAACGGCAAGGTGCAGGCAAAGCCAACCCCATACTGAACCATGTTCGATGTTAGAGGATGGTGTGAAACCCCAAATCG
>CBFIGQ010000037.1:0-2305 GCA_965662335.1 Minisyncoccia bacterium | reverse complement strand
CAGCACCTCCAGTCGAAAGCGCCGCTTGAGAATGGCCCCGGCGATGGTGCGGGTAAGTGAGTGCGGCCGCTCTTTCACACAGTAGCCCGCCCCAACGGCTGCCACCCGTGCCAGGGCGTAGACGAAGTTGGCGGCATCCACGCCCTGCTTATTGGCAAGCACGCCCAGGCCCAGACCCACCAACATACCAATGGCCTGGAACCAGTTGCGCCCCGCAGAAATCGTGCCCAGCTGTCCCGGCGGCGCCTGGAACTGAATCAAGGTGTTGAGTGGCACCACGAACAAACCGCCAAGAAAGCTGGTGGCCACCAGCGCCATCGCAAGGCTTGGTACGCTTTCCAGTGACGGGGCCAGGGCCAGTAGCACGGCGATCCCCAGGGCGCAAAATGGTATCAGGCCGATCTCGAGGTGACTGCGGGAAATACGTCCTGCCAGCAATGCACCCAGGGCCAATCCCAGGCAGCTATACACCAGAACACCAGGCCCGTTCATGCCGCTGGCACTTACAGGCAACTGCCGGACCAGGGCGGGCATGGCTATCAGCATGATTTGCGCAATAGTCCAGAATGTCGCCAAGCCAACGACAGCCGAACGGATCGAACGCTGCTCCCGAAGGAGCTGTAAGTTGTGCCTCAGGTATCGCAGTTTCAGGTACTGGCGCGCATCGAAACGCGTATCGCTGGCGACTTCGGTGTGCTCCACCAGGCGAAAACTGAGTAACCAGGCCACGCCATACAGCGCGACCAGAATCCAGCCTGCCGGAGCAACCGCAAGCAGCACCTGATCGCTGTTCAAGCCAGGTGTTCCATCCAACCAGGTGGCACAAACCGTGGACAGCAGCAGTGCACCTGTCAGCAAACCAATGACACTAGCGACCTGGATAACACTATTGGCGCGCGACAGGCCTGCGTTATCCACCAGTTCGCGAATATGGCTGTACTTTGCCGGCGAGAAGAAGACATTCTGCACAGACAGCAACAAGGTCAGGGCGAATGCGCCCCAGAACCAACCCAGGTAATAGCTGCCTGTGATAAGGATGCTGGCAATCAAACCTGCCAGGCTTGCCCAGCGCATAACAAGGGATTTCGACAAGCGATCGGTGAGGTAGCCCGCCGGGGAGAACATCAGCACCATTGGCAAGATCACCAGGGCGTTGGCGAGGGCCATCAGCACCAACGGGTGTTGGCCGCTGTAGCCCCGGGAAATAGCCGTGTAAATGACCGTCGAATGGCCCAGCGCTACCGCGGCCTGTAGCAAGACAATGGCGGCAAAAGGCATGAAGCCGCGAATTTGGGTCACCGGCGTCATGTAAGTCTCCTCAAGTGGATGTGCAATCTACAAATAAAAGGGGTCGGTGACAACAGGTAATCATTACCTACTGGTCATTTCGACGCCACTATTCGTACCGGCCATTCCAGATCTGCTGCAACTGAGAGATGTCTACGACGTGGAGATCCATTTACGAATTGTTCTACCCCTGGCAGTAAGAGACAAAGCAGCCCTGTATTTTGCGGCTGTTCAAGTCAGGTGTCCAGGCAGAGCGCCGGGGCAAGGGGCTTGATATAGACCATGTTGCAACACTCCTACTCTTTGCTGGAAATAGTAGTGTGTTGCATCGACCGGTTGAACCCGCAATATGCAATCGCACAGACTTCTACAAGATGCTAAAACGTCATAACATGGCGCCAGAGAACTTCAAAAGCGGCTGAGCGCAGGCCCAGGCAGGCAACCCGAAATGCTAAGATCACTACTCACCCTGCTGTTCATCATCCTGGGGCTGGCAGTGGCAGCGTTGCTGCTTGTATCGCTGCTGCGCATACCGATAGATCTTTCCCCCTACAAGCCACTGATCGAATCAGCCGCCAGTAAGGCCCTGGGGCGCGAAGTCAAGGTGGACGGCGACATTACAGTCACCACGTCGCTGTGGCCCTATTTCGAAATTCAGAACCTGCGTATCAGTAACCCGCCCGGCTTTATCGATGGCCAATCGCCCCCCATGGATATGGCCACCATGGAAGTCGCCCGCGTGACGGTGGGATTGTTGCCACTGCTGCAGCGCAGAATCAATATCAGGGAATTCAGGGTTACCGGTATCAACCTCAACCTGGCCAGAACCGCCGATGGTGAAACGAACTGGGTGCTGGACAAGCATGAATCCGAGGCCTCGCAGGCACCGGTGGCGGAGGCCCAAGGGGAGGAAGGCAAGGCGATAAACCCGGAGAGCCTGTCAATGGATAAACTGCTGCTGGAGGACATTCGCGTACGTTTCGTGGACGCTGCCGCAACGCCATTGGAGTTTCATCTG
>CBFIGQ010000036.1:0-1867 GCA_965662335.1 Minisyncoccia bacterium | reverse complement strand
GCCGTCTGACATCAGCCCCAGAGCGGCATCGATAATAGCCTGGCGGCTGCGCTCACTGCGCAAACGACGACCGTCAACTGCTTCCGGCTGCGATGCTTTTGCCATACTGTCCCCGCAATAGTGTCTTTCCTACGGGCTATATTATCGCACTATATGTGCAATTATATGCCCTGAATTCCTGGTAATGACTGCCATCGTAGTTTCGCAGCAAGGCGCATTACCCTGGCCGCTATGGATGCGCTGGCTGGCAATAAGGCGGCGCAAGCGCCGGGTGTCTAACTGGCCGATTGCGGTTAGCACAGTGACTGCTACGCTGATTGACTGCCATCCAGCTGCCGATTTGCCGGCCATTGTGGCTTCAAAACCGGTGACAAACTATAGGCTCGACTGTACTCAATCCCCATTGCCACCAGTCCCCGATTCAGGGCTTTCAGTATCTACACTGTTCCTATCAGCTTGTTGAAAAAGGCTTCCTGCCTTTTCCAAAACACGAAAAATTTGTCTGGAACAAATTTTCACCTTAGCCCCAAAGGGGTAGTCGATACGGATATCGATTATAAAAGCAAAAAGTGTGATTTTTGCGTTCCTCCCAAAATCAAAGGCTTACCGGCCTTCGATTTTGCCGAAACATCCATGTTTCAGAAACAGGCTGTTGAAATCAGAGAAAATCAACAGCCTGCTGTAGCTAAGGTTAGCCGGCTACTTACCCTTCCAGATCGGCGCCCGCTTCTCGGCAAAAGCAACCGCTCCTTCCTGGGCATCTTCCGAGATGACTGCCGGCATCGCGAGTTCCTGCTGCTGCTTGAACATCTCAGCGCTGGACCACTCAGCAGAGTCGACCAAAATTTGTTTGCTGATCGCAACCGCCAGCGGGCCATTGGCGCAGATGCTCTGCGCCAGCTCAGTTGCTGCCTGCAACACCTGGCCTGAAGGCGCAATGCGATTGACCAGGCCGATATCAGCGGCGCGCTGGGAATCAATCGGGTCACCGGTCAATGCCAGCTCCATAGCAAAGCGCGGTGGAATTTGCCGCGGCAAGCGTACCAATCCGCCGCCCGCAGCAACCAGGCCGCGCTTGACTTCGGGTATACCAAACTTTGCATCTTCGGCCGCTACCACCAGGTCACAGGTGATCGCCAGTTCAAAGCCCCCGGCCAGGGCATAACCCTCGACCGCCGCTATCAATGGCTTCTTCGGTGGCGCCTCGGCAATCCCGGCAAAGCCCCTGCCCTCGACTATCGGCAACTCACCGCTGACAAAGGCCTTCAAATCCATACCGGAGCAAAAAGTACCACCGGCTCCGGTCAATATCGCCACGCGAATGTCATCATTGCTGTCGAGTTCATCCACGGCCGCTGCAATGCCATCGGCAACGGCTTTATTGACAGCATTTTTTGCCTTGGGACGATTGATCGTGATCGTCATGATGCCGTCGTTTACTGCTACAAGTACGTCGTCACTCATTGTCTTTTTTTCCTACCTTTATTAAGTTTGGTTTGAACCCGGGGCTCTGCCAAATCCCCCGGGCGCTAAAAAAGCCGCCGTTACTGGCGTTGCTGTGCTGCTTTCTGACTCGCCATCTGCATCTGCTGCAACACTTTATCAATAGTGAAACTGGCAGAGGGCTGGCGCGGTGGAAATTCACCAAAGCTCATCAGCCACTGTCCCACGACTTGCTGCATCGGCACGAATAGCCACAAATTATCGGCCATCCAGCGAGTATACATGGTCGAATCCATGGATGTCTCAAAGGGATCAGTACGCAAATTCATCGCAATCGGGAAGTTATGCACTTCGCGCTGGCCACCCCAGCCATCGGGCATGGTCGCAAAGTGGACTTTCCAATCCTGCCAACGCACCGCGTTGA
>CBFIGQ010000035.1:0-3470 GCA_965662335.1 Minisyncoccia bacterium | reverse complement strand
CTGACAACAGGCTACGAGGTTGTCCTGCTACTGGCGACATGGGGGATTCCTGCGGCTATTCTGCCTGCCCTTACAGGGCAGCAGGATGCAGATATTGTCCGGGCGGTATACGCCGCCTGCTGGCAAACGATTCCTCTGTTGCTGGTGATGCGGGCTTACGTCTGCAGACTGCCGAAGCACAGAAACTTTATCGTGCTGCTGCTGGTCGCCGCCCTGTTCGTGCTCGGATACCACTATATCCCTGAATACTTAATAGGCTAAACAAAGGGCTGAGATTAAATAGGACTGAGGGTGAGTTCCTGATTTGTCAGTCCTCGGCACTCACCCATTGTCCCGCTATCAAATACATCCGCAATCCAGATCTGGATTTCTTCGACCAATCGCATCAAGCGAGGTGGGAGTCTCTGATTTCATTATATTTCCGGGCTCTTCGCCTGCAAAAAGGTCGCCATTTCTGAAATAGGTTTCAGCAACAGGATCAACAGAAACAGTGGAAGTTGTCGTATATCCCTGATAATTTACGGTAAGATCGGGATTCTGGAAAACATCTTCCCAATCAGCTGCTGCCACAGAAGTGGCGAGTATCAAGGTTGCTGCAAGTATGGTTTTCATGGCTCAATCTCCTGGATGTCAGTTAAAGGACGTAATAACAATCCTTGTATATATAGATATCCTGAATGAGAATTAATTACAAAAATTGTTTGAGATTATGCAATACAAAGACCTCAGAGACTTTATCCGCCAGCTTGAGGAGATTGGCGAGCTCAAGCGCATCCACGCTGAAGTTGACCCGTATCTTGAGATCACGGAGATCTGTGACCGCACTCTCAAAGCAGGGGGGCCGGCTCTGCTGTTTGAGAATGTCAAAGGTTCCGGCATGCCCCTGCTGGGGAATCTCTTTGGCTCCACCAGGCGTGTCGCCATGGGAATGGGTGAGGAGTCTGTCGAGGCGTTAAGAAAAGTCGGGCTACTGCTGGCGCAATTAAAGGAGCCTGAACCGCCAACAGGGGTGCGTGATGCATGGGAAAAAATCCCGATCTTCAAAAAGGTGCTGGATATGGCGCCGAAAAGCATCAAAAACCCTCAATGTCAGCAGATAGTTATTGAGGCAGATGAAGTCGACCTCTCCAGAATTCCTGTGCAGACTTGCTGGCCGGGAGATGCAGCACCCTTGATTACATGGGGTTTGGTCGTGACACGTGGTCCGCGGAAACCTCGCCAAAACCTGGGTATTTACAGGATGCAGGTGCTTGGCCGCAACCGCGTTATCATGCGTTGGCTGGCGCATCGTGGCGGGGCGCTTGATTACCGTGACTGGCAACAACTGCACCCGGGAGAGCCTTTCCCCGTTTCTGTGGCGCTGGGCGCAGACCCTGCGACCATTCTGGGAGCGGTGACCCCTGTTCCAGATACACTCTCCGAATATGCATTTGCTGGATTGCTGCGCGGAAGCCGAACCGAGGTTGTGCAAAGTGTTGGCAATGAGCTGCAGGTGCCTGCCGGCGCAGAGATCATACTCGAAGGTCATTTACATCCCGATGATATGGCGGCAGAGGGACCTTTTGGCGACCACACTGGCTATTATAATGAGGTTGAGAGTTTTCCTGTACTGACCATTGATCGCATTACCATGCGGAAGGAACCAATCTATCACAGCACCTACACCGGGCGTCCTCCGGATGAGCCGGCGATTCTCGGGGTAGCGCTGAATGAGGTCTTTGTGCCGATACTGCAGAAACAATTCCCGGAGATCACCGATTTTTATCTGCCTCCGGAAGGGTGTTCCTACCGCATGGCCGTGGTAAGTATGAAAAAAGAGTATCCCGGTCATGCCAAACGAGTGATGTTTGGTGTATGGTCATTTCTGCGACAGTTTATGTACACCAAGTTTGTCATCGTCACGGATAATGATATCAATGTTCGGCAGTGGGATGATGTGATCTGGGCCATGACCACGCGCATGGATCCGGTACGGGATATGACACTGGTTGAAAATACACCTATCGACTATCTTGATTTTGCCTCTCCCGTCTCGGGACTGGGGTCCAAGGTAGGTTTCGATGCCACCAACAAGTGGAGAGGGGAGACTGACAGGGAGTGGGGCGCACCGATCGAGATGGATGCAGCCGTCAAGGAGCGCATCGACACTATTTGGGATGAGTTGGGAATCGAATAGAGTGAGAACACAGGAGGTGGTTTCCACACCTGACTCTTTTGGTCTACGCCGGGTTATCTATCTCGATATAGTTGTGTGATATGCCGAACTCGGAAGCTATGGCGTCACCCAGCGCCTGCACTCCATAGCGCTCGGTTGCATGGTGGCCTGCTGCAAAGTAGTGAATGTTCCGTTCCCGAGCCGTATGTACCGTTGACTCCGAAATCTCACCGCTGATAAAGGCGTCGAGATTGAGATCGGCGGCCTGATCAATATACTTTTGCGCGCCGCCAGTACACCAGCCAATACGCTGAATCTGCTGCTTTTCGGCAGCGATATGCAGCGGTATGCGGCCAACTGCCTGCGTGATGTTTTCGGAAAGCTGCAGGGGCCTCACGCTCTCCTGCAGTTCAGTACTCCATAACATGCCCTCGCTGGAGTCGGTGGCTGCTGCATTTGTCAGTTTCAGGCGTTTCCCCAGTTGCGCATTGTTGCCGAACAGGGGGTGCGCGTCGAGCGGAAGGTGGTAGGCGAACAATGAAATATCGTTTTTCATCAGTGTGCGAATACGATCACCCTTGATGCCGGTCAATGGCAGTGGTTCACCCATCCAGAAGTAGCCATGATGGACCAGAACGGCATCAGCGCCCCACTCAATGGCCTGGTTCAGCAGTGCCTGGCATGCGGTGACGCCGCTGGCCAATCGCTGTATCTCTCTGCTGCCCTCTACCTGTAAGCCGTTGGGACAGTAATCAGAAAACTGTTCGGGCTGGAGTTGCTGGTTACACCAGCTCTCCAGGGTATGAATTTGGATCATTTGTTTCCGACCCGCTATGATAGCGTTGCTGGTATTCCGGACAATAGTCACAGTATATGCGAAATCAACCTCTCTTCCTTCTGTTTCTGATCATCGGTTCAGCTGCGCAGATCATGCTGACGTCAAGGCATGCATCGGCAGCAGTGACAAATGGCCCTGTCTCCTATGCTGATGCTGTGGAGCGTTCGGCTCCTGCGGTGGTTAGTATCTTTGCCAGCCGAATACTGAGGCGCCAGGCTGCACCGCATAGGCATGATCTGCTACTTCGCAGGTTTCGAGGTGAGCGCTCCAAGCGACAGCGTGAGGAGAATCGTGGCTCAGGCGTCATTGTTGATGCCAAAGGCTATATCGTGACCAGCAGTCATGTGGTGCAAGATGCAGAAAAGATTGAAGTGGTGCTGCATACCGGTGAACGTCTGCAGGCAACTGTTATCGGTTCTGATTCCGATTCAGATGTGGCCGTACTGCATGTTGATTTGAGTGGCAGACGTATCAAAA
>CBFIGQ010000034.1:0-3033 GCA_965662335.1 Minisyncoccia bacterium | reverse complement strand
GTAATTCGTCAATACCCGAGTTTGGGATCAATCTGTTAAGCTGTTGTTTAATCGTTTTTTTCATTTTTTAATGCCATATAACGTTTAGTATATCAGACTGTGTGGTGAATTTCACGGTTTGCCAAATTCGAAGAATTTGAGTCAGAACCGGGCAAATTCACTAAGCTCGGAGCTACCAAGTCCACCACATATCTTGATATGCATAGTTACATGTGGTTTTTTCTCCGTTTTCGCGGCATATCGCCATTTTCGGAGTGTTATTCCCCATGTCACACCCGATTGATTCGTGTGCGCCAAGTATTACTCTTTTCGATAGTAGAGTAGTGATGCTTGAGTTCAGTCTGTATCCCTTGTGTTTTCAAATTTGTATTTATGTAGATCTACGCCCTTTTCGCCGATCTTTATTTGTCATTTGTAATTTACGATATTGATTTCAATCTTTTGTACGCACCATAGAATTTTCGTTTTTCTAATCACATGTAACTCAAAGGAATGTATGTGATGCATCGCTCACATACATTTCAGTTGGACAAACTGGTGGGTGACCCTTATAGTAAAGTCTATTCAATTGTTTGTATTTATTTTCATTAAGAAGCGCCCCTTATAGGTAGTCAAGATAAGGATTTTGGGAACGGCAAAGAATCATTGCTGTATCAGTTAGTGCAAAAAGTACAAAATGATGGATTCAGGGTTGATTTCCCTGAGCTATGGGCATAGGGATCCCATGCTGAGAGCGGTACAGATGAGAGAATAGTTTACCATGTTTCGTGTTTGCTGGAGAACCTCGGATGTTGGGTGGCATTTGGATCCAATGTCTGATATATTGATTGTCGGGGGAGATGGTATCGATATCAAAATGAGTACTTTGGCAGTGCTCACAGGCTACCTCTTCTACACCTAAAAGGGCTTTGATGATCTGAAAGATGGTTCGTACAGTTTGGCCATTATTTTTGATTTTGGCGGGCAGTTTATGGTGGTATTTTTTGAGGGTGGCACTGGCGTGTAGTCCGCAGTATCTACATTTTTGAAAATAGGAAGGTAGACAATGTCGCATGATCTGATCTATGGCGACGAGAGGTTTCAATTTTTTCTGACTGATCGGCACCTTAGGATTTCCTTTTTCCGCTTTTCTATAATCCTTAAAAGAGAGGGTGACTTGCTGGGTATCAGGATCATACTTTAGTTTGTTTTTGGACACACCGATTCTACAGATATATCTACCGAGATATTCCTGTATGACCTTGGTGCGCATGGTGGGTGGCTCTGCATGTACACACCATGATTTTCGATACAGGTCTGTTTTGAGCTGCGCAAAAGGGATGCGTGTCTGTAGCTCGGGATAGATTTTTTCTAAATGCTTGACAAAGTTGTTTCTGAATTTGTTTCTGAACTGTCGGAAGGGGATGATTTTCTTTTTCCTTTTCGGCCACTGCCACTGTCCTTTGCTATCGACACCTCCAAAGGTGACCAAGGCATGTACGTGTACGTGGTATTTGAGATCTGAGCCAAAGGTATGTAGCACCATGATAGCCCCTGGCAAAGCGCCGAGATTAGATTTGTCTGCTGAGCCTGTCTTTAGCGTGATCCATGCACTACGCAGGAGGCAATTGTACATTTTGTAGGGATTATTCCTGGCCAAGGTATTGAGCTGATGGGGCATGGTGAAGACGATATGCTGATAGGGGCACTGTAGTATCTTGTTGGCGATTTTATCCTGCCACTGCAGTCTTTTGATGCCTTGACATTTGGGACATCGACTATTGCCACATCCGTGATAGATATAGGTTTTGGCGCTGCATTTTTTGCAGGTATAGATCCTGCCTCCGAGCGCAGGGGTTTTGCATACTCGGATACTTCTGATGAGTTTTATCTCTACCAAGGAGGGTCGATAGCTTTTGATGTAGGCTTCGCCAAAAGTTCTGAACAACAGCCCTAAGCCATTGTCTGAGGCTGCCACAGATGTATCATCTCGACAATGGGATGTGTGATGTGTTGATACCTGCTGTTGCATAAATGAATGTATCTGGCAGTGGTTTTGAGATGTTTATGGCCCAAGTTTCTCTGTAGATATACCATATCCGTGCCTGACTCCAGATGGTGAGTAGCATAGCAGTGTCTGAAAGTGTGTGGGGACACTTTTTTGACCAGTCCTATCTTTTTTTTCGCCTGTCTGATGGGCCATCGTAGTGAAGAGACACTCATAGGCTCCCCCTTGCGACGTCCGTTAAACAGGTATTGTTGAGGCAAATACTGCTTGTAATAAAAGCGTAAAAACTCGATCAATTGAGGCGGCACATCAATGTATCGATCTTTATTACCCTTGCCTTTGACGATACGGATCTGATGTCGCTGACCATCGATATGAGATAGCTTGAGATGACACAGTTCACCGGCTCTCATACCCGTAGCATACAGCGTGATTAAAATGGCTTGGTGCTTCAGATGAGTACATGCTGAGATCAGCCTTGCCACATCCTTTTTGCCGATGAGCTCTGGCAGGATTCGTTCCTTTTTAGGTCGAGGTAGTTTTTTCATACTCCAAGGCAGCTCCAGTACCTCTCTGAATAGTTTGCGCATCGCAGAGTAAATATTATTCATCGTCTGCCATCGAGCTCCAGCGCGTACACGGTACAGTAAATACTCCTTCACTCTGTCTTGCACATAGGGCTGACCTACCTCATTGGAGCGACACCATTCTATATATTTTCTATAGTTGCACAGGTAGGTTTTGATCGTGGAGGTAGCGTAGTTTTTCAGCAGCATGTAGTCTTCATATTGCTGATAGATCTCTTCATAATCGCCTGCTATTTGGGTATTGATCCGCTGTCCGTCATTCATGATGTTTTCGCTTTTGATAAGTCCATAATGTCTCATCAAAAATAGTGTAACGTGCTGTAATTCAGGGATTTATCGGGGTGCGGTTTGTTCAATCGGTGATATGGAGCGGACGACCGAAGGAAGTCTGATCTCATATCACTTGTTATAGAGAGGCTACTTCTTTTTTTATCGCTTCTGAAACAAATTGGTTTAAAG
>CBFIGQ010000033.1:0-28097 GCA_965662335.1 Minisyncoccia bacterium | reverse complement strand
TGTCCATATGTTCTGATTTCAATCAGTTTTTTCTCATCCATGAGATCAACGACTGATCCAAGGTCACCTGCATTTCGAGAAAGTCGATCGGGTGCCCATGTGAGAATGCCTGTGTATCTGCCTCGTCTGATATCCTCGAGCAATTCCTTAAATACAGGTCGTTGCCCCGAATCTTTTGCAGAGTGTGCCTCACGTCGAATATCAACAATTTCAAGACCATCTCGTTCTGCAATCGCCATCATTTCTTTGATCTGTGAATCAATCGAAAGGGCTTGTTTCTCATCCTGCTCTGTTGACTTTCGAGCGTAGAGGCAGTACTTCACCTTTTGGGCTACAAGTACCTCGGGAAAGCCCGTTTGGGCCGTTATAAATGCCTGTTGCATGTATATATTAATGTCAGACTGGGTGGGGAAGTAAAGGCTATATTACGATTAGGCATCGCTTTACAAATATTGTAAAGTATGCTATAATGTGTCCAAGGTATCATACTCTTTGATACTCCTGCTTCGGCAGATTTCGTTCATTCAAAAACTTAACGCGATGACTGACAAGATCACGCAAATCGAACCAATGACCGACGGACAACGTAAACAAATTAAACGTTTCCTCGAAGATGGCGCAGCCGCCATAGATGTTGATGCTTTTGGCTTCAGTAAAGAAGAAGCCCAGCAAATCATTGAAAAAGGCGACCTGCTTCAGGCCGAAATGAAGACAACACTGACTGCATTCCTTAAAAAGTATGCAATCATTGATCAACGTTTCGGAGCAGCTCTTACTGAATTCGATCTGACCGTGCCCACTGATTACAATCACGACACGATCATTGATGATCAGAAAAAGAAGCTGAAAAAACTGAAGAACACCTATTACTACAACGATGACCTGACCAGCAAGAACTATGCAAATGCAACGAACAAACTGGTGCCAGGAAAAACGTACACAGTAAAAATCTTCCCAATTCTGGAAGGTGTTACTTCCGAAGACTGCATGACGTTCCTCAAAAAACAGCGTGCAATCCTCGTTGGAGGACAGGGTGTATTGTTGGCAAATGATCTGAAAGGCGATGAATTCCCGGTAGGTAAATGGACCGTGTCCTTTGATGAAAAGGAAGCCTTATGGAAAGACTCCGACGGCCGCCACAGGGTGCCGAGCGTGCGCCGCCACTCGGACGGTGGCCGTGGGTTCAGCCTCGGCGGCTTCGAGCTTGGCTGGGGCAGTGGCAACTGTCTCCTCTGCTTCTGCGACAAATAGCCCTTGGGCACTTTGTCACTATAAAAAGTTCTTTGGTTCCTTTGAACCTTGGACTGACCCTTTGCTTTTGCAAAGGGTCTTTTTTTATCTATACTAGGACTTGGATATCAGATATGATCGTGCGGTTACGACTTCGCGGCGTCGAAATCTCGTAAAGAAATAGGAGAGGGGTTGTCGGATACGTCTTGCAATCGCGTTCCTCCTTTATGAAAAAACAAAATTAGTCGGTGCGATGCGTCCGTGAGTTCAAGACTCCGTGTAAAATACAGAAATTGGCAGGTGCTGGTTTCGGTGAGATAGATGATGCGTCGTACATTGCTTGTGTGCACTCCGACGGCAACCACAGGGTGCCGAACGTGAACCGCAACTCAGACGGTGACCGTAAGTTCAACCTCGGCAACTTCGAGAATGACTGGGACAGTGACAACTGTCTCCTCTGCTTCTGCGACTTATTTGATTTCTCCCACTATTTGTTAGTGGGAGTTTTCTCTTGGAGGTTCTTCTTCCAACCATTCAACATTCGCCCGACTTCGTCCAGATGGAGGATCAGTTTGCTATAGAGTTTATTATCTACCACTTTCTGCTCCCAACCGAGCTGTAAGAGGAATTTCAATAAATCATTTTTTCCAAGCGTTTGTGAGACAATGGAGAGCTTCTCAAATTTATCATGTGCAAATACCCCCTTAAAGAACGGTGACCTAGACGTGTCACAGACAGGAGAGAATTAGTGCTAAAATACCCTTACAACACTGGACGGTGCTAGTACCAGCCCAGACATCGCAGCAAATCTGCTATACTCCTCATATGGAAAAAATTACATGTAGTACTGTTATACATGCTCCAAGGGAGAAGGTATGGAATACCATGCTGGGCAAAGACACCTATCAGGAGTGGACTGCAGTGTTTCATGAAGGCTCTACCTTTGAGGGCACCTGGGAGGAGGGAAGCGAAATGAAATTTATCGGACCAAGTGAGGACGGAAGCGTTTCTGGAATGTACGCAGTCATAGCAGCAAATCGACCACACGAGTTTGTATCAATACGACATCTTGGTGAGCTCGAGCACGGTGAGAAAAAACCATGGTCAGCGGCTCCCGGACAAGAAGGATATGAAAATTACACATTTAGTGATGTTGAGGGTGGTACTGATGTACTCGTTGAGCTGACTGTTCCTCCAGAATGGAAGGATATGTTTACCGAGATGTGGCCAAAGGCACTCGCAAAGCTCAAAGAGATTGCTGAGAAATAGAAATTATGCAAAAACACCAATTCAAAAATATAGTCGTACGTGCGACGCTGGCACTTATCATTCCACTTCTCGGGCAGCTCTTTGTAAAAGGATGGGATTGGAGTGTAGGTGAGTTTGTATTTGCGTGGATATTTTTCATTATTCTCGGCACTGTTTTTACATGGATCACTAGTAAAATAGTGCATCGCGTATTCAAGATAGGAGTCGGCGTACTTATTATTGTAGTATTTGCCTACGTCTGGGTGAGGCTCGCAACAGGATAATATATACCAGGTCAGGTATACTGACGGTATGGATAACACAACCCTAGAGTACGCATGGACATTTGACACACAAGAGGTACTGAGTGCCGTAGAAACAAGCGAGAGTGGATTATCAGATACTGAAGCACATGAACGGTTGAGGCGATATGGAAAAAATACGTTTTCACGACGGGAAAAGAAAAGCGTCGTCGGTATATTTATCAAGCAGCTTGGTAGCCCGCTCATTTTTATTCTTATTGCGGCTGGAGTGCTGACCGGGCTTTTGCAAGAATGGCTTGAAGTTGTAGTGATATTTATCGCAGTGTTTGCAAATGCAGGACTTGGATTTTTTCGAGAGTATCATGCCGAATCAACGCTTGAAAAGCTCAGTACCTTTATCAAGGATCGCACACGCGTATTTCGTGATGGCAAAGAACAAGAGATAGACTCCGAACTTGTGGTGGTAGGAGATATTATAAAGCTCGCATACGGTACGCGGGTACCTGCGGATGCGCGTTTGATTCAGGTAAACAATGTGCGCATTGACGAAGCAGTACTGACCGGGGAATCCATACATGTCGCAAAGCGTATAGAGACAGTAGAGCGCACGGCACCGCTTGGAGAACGGAGCAACATGGTGCATGCTGGGACGCTTGTGGTAGAAGGCTTTGGAACGGCGGTAGTCGTCGCGACTGGAGATGCGACCCAGATAGGTACCATTGCAGGATTGGTATCGGCGACACATCGTGCACATACACCACTACAGAAAGGGCTATCAAAACTAGCATGGGTAATTTTAGGAATTGTGCTCGTTATTGTCATAGGAATATTTATACTTGGCGTAAGTCGAGGTGAGCCACTGTTTGCGATGCTCGTACTCTCGGCCGCTGTTTCAGTTGGCGCAGTACCTGAGGCGCTTCCTATCGCACTTACGGTTATTCTCTCTATCGGAGCAGAACGCATTGCAAAAAAGAGAGGCATAACGCGCACTCTTATTGCCGCAGAAACACTCGGCTCAACAAGTCTCATTATGACTGACAAGACAGGGACGCTCACCGAAGCGAATATGCAACTCGTGGGGATGTACACATTGAATGATGTACTTACAGGTACTGATTCAGCAGATGACTCGCGTCTTTTGGATATGGCACTAGTAAATACGGATGTCCTTGTAGAAAATCCTGACGCACCAATGAGTCAGTGGACTTTTGCTGGCAAACCGTTTGAAGTAAACATTGCAAAGCTGGCGACGCAGCGGGGTATCAATGTTATTACACTCAAGGCCGCAGGTAAGGTAGAGAGCGTGATTCCATTTAATTCAACACACAAGTTTTCTGTATCAAAACACAACAATGAGTACGTTGTCATGGGCGCGCCTGATATTTTGCTTGCACGATCGACACTCTCGGCGTCTGAGTACAAGGCTGTAGAAGACTGGATTGCAGCTGCAAGTAGTGCGGGCAAGCGACTGATTGCTCTCGGCACTACCAAAAGTGCTCATAGTATAGACAGTGTGGCACATATTTCATTTGCTGGAATACTCGCATTTTTTGATCCTGTACGAAAAGCTGTACCAGCTGCAATAAAGCGCATTGAGTCACTTGGAGTGCAGGTAGTCATGATTACCGGAGATCTCAAGGGTACTGCGCTTTCTGTTGCAAAGGAAATAGGATGGGAAATTGGCGAACGGGAAATACTGACTGGCCAGGAACTCCAAACACTTTCTGATGAAGCATTATTGACGCTGTTGCCAAATACCAAAGTATTTGCGCGCGTCACACCAGAGGACAAGCTCCGTATCGGAGAGATCTACCGAACCTTGGGTGAGGTTGTGGCAATGACAGGGGATGGGGTAAATGATGCACCCTCACTTAAGGCGATGGATATTGGTGTTGCTATAGGCTCAGGGAGCGATGTTGCAAAAAGTGCTGCAGATATTGTACTTCTGGATGATAATTTTGAGACAATCACGCTTGCCATACAAGAAGGTCGCCGTATTCTCGCTAATATCCGCAAGACATTTATTTATCTCATGTCTAACTCGCTGGACGAGGTGTGTGTAATCGGGGGAAGTCTACTGCTGGAGCTACCACTCCCCCTGACGGCGATACAGATTATATGGGTAAATCTATTTACGGGTAGCTTACCAGCACTTTCCTTTGCATATGATGAAGACTTTGATCATGAAAGCACCAAAAGGCATACCCTCAAGTCTATCTTTACAAAGGAAGCCAACGTGCTCACGTTTGGACTCGGTATTGCGTCGTCACTTTTGCTATTCATCATGTACTGGGGATTACTTTCTATAGGTGTTCCAATAGGGGAAGCGCAAACAGTATTCTTTATTTGTTTCGCGTCATATATTTTAGTCATAGCATATTCATTTAGGAGTTTGCATCGTCCACTGTTTGCGTATCCTGTGTTTTCTAATCGCAAACTTAATCAAAGTATACTTCTTGCAGTTGCGCTTTTGGTGGCTACTGTTGCCATTCCACAAGTGCGCGATCTGTTTGGGCTTGTTGCTGTTGGAGCAGCATGGATATGGTTTGTGTTGGCATGGCTTATACTCAATATGTTGATTGTAGAAATCGCAAAATACTTTTTCAGGAGAGCGCGGTAGTTAAAAGTAAAAATTGCCTGCATAGTCATGCAGGCAATTGCGTTGGGATTTCAATCCATACTTTTGTTTTCTTGTTCCTACCGATCTTACTTTTTTGCCCTGAAACTTTTCCTTCAAATATAATGTCGTATGTTTTTTTTGATAGGTCAGAGGGGTTCTTTGTTGATACAAAATGACCGACGTACTCTGGGCTGATGAATGGGATACTGTGTATGCCTTTAAAATACTCAAACTCCTGCTTAGCGTGTTCTGCAGAGCGGATAGGTGGAGTAATGCCGTTTAGATAGTCGATCAGATCTTGCACAGAGAACCACTTTGCTTTCTTTGAAGTCGAAGGGCGCGTATCAAGTATCTGTTCGAGGGGGTAGATAGCAAAGGTTTCGATAAACGAATAAATATCTTTTCCCCATGGCGCATAGATAAGTGACCAGATAAGAAAGGCGACGAGACCGAGCATAACCCAACCAAAAAAGTTGTATACATATGATACGGTAAGTAGTGAAAGAATAAGAACAATAATGAAAAATCTCATCACGTAACTTTTTCTTTACAGTACCATACAGGAGGTCATATGGATTTTTATGAAATAGAAACAGGATTTGTAAAGGTAAGGAGCACAGAGCCGTGCCGTCATACCTTATGTACCCGGTATATAGGCCGAACGCGGATGGGTATATACTATAGTCGTTATAAATAATTAATATATGGGTATGTCATTACTTGCACAAATTGTACTTGGATTAGTAGTAGCAGGGGGTATCGGATTTGGTGTCTGGAACCACAAGCAACACAGCGAAGAAAGGCGTATGGATGACAGGGCACATATGCAAGCTGAGGTACAGCTTACAACAGGCACAACAAACGCAGATCTCGATGCAGACCTCCGTTCTATAGACTCACAACTCGATAGCGTGAACTCAGCATCTGTAGATGCGGCATTTGATGACAAGCCAATTCAAGAGTAGATATATGAAGAAAGCAGTTATATTTGCGCTTATTGCAGCACTCGTGGCAGGACCATCAGCAGCGCATGCTAAGGATGGAGAACTCAAAGGATCGCTCGGGCTCAATCTTTTTGGAGAGCGAGCACATGTGGAGATAGAAAATGAACATACGCGTGGTGACGACAATAATACACGTGATACGAAGGACGACTCAAGACGTGACGACAAGGCGCGTGATGACTCCCGAGTATCTATTGATGTACGTGCTACAAGTAAGGACCGTGCAGTCGCAGAAATAGATAGACGTATCGACTCGCTCCAAAAGCTCGAGGCTCGTGTCGACGCTATGAAGCGTGTATCAGCAAACAACAAGACCCAGATCAGGGCTACAGTCGATGCACAGATCAAGACGCTCGCAGATCTTAAGGTAAAGATTCAGGGCGACACTGACGAAGCAACACTAAAGGCTGATATCGCATCTATTACTCAGTCATATCGAGTCTATATGCTCGTCATGCCGCAGCTCACAGTACTCGCTGCTGCTGATCGCATTGAGACTACCGTAGATGTTATGACTGAGTTTGGTGCCAAACTTCAGACTCGTATCAGCGATGCAAAGAATGCAGGCAAGGATGTTTCAAGCATGGAAAGTGCATATGCTTCATACAAGTCTCATCTTGCAAATGCTGACGCAAAGGCAACAAGTGCTATCAATCTCACTGCAGGACTCAAACCTGACAACGGAGACAAGTCAGTAATGGAATCAAACAACAAAGCGCTCGCTTCAGCTCGGGTTGAGCTCAAAAGTGGACGTGATGAACTCCACGCAGCACGAAAGGATGCAGAAATAATTGTCAAAGCTCTGAAGTAAAAAGAAACCCCGCTCTGGCGGGGTTTTTTTAATTGCAGCAACTATCACAATAATTCACAACTGTGCCGTAGATGATGTTATTCGCAATGTCGGCATTGGAATAATACGGGAAAGAATCAAAAAATTCATCTTCTGTGAGGAGTCTCCCAACACGGAGAAACAAATAGGTGCTTTTACCTATTCTGCTCAGGTACTTTTGACTGTAGGAAACAGTACCGGCTGAATCCTTTGAATCCTTGTGGAACTGATAGAAATATTTTTGATCACAATCAGTACTAAAGAGCGTTGGGTGCTCAGTCCGTAACCGTACAAAGTTTGTCGAGTCCTTGCTGATATGGGAAGTATCTATCTCAAATGCAATGCTGTCAGTAATATTTACAGCTTGTTTTTGTTTTGGGTTCAGGTCAAAACGATTGTCGGTACATGATAGGTGTACGCATACAATACCGAATAAAAGAGCAGTTTTTCTCATGATTCTAAGTTTTGATGCAAGTATACGTATTCTCATGAATAGGGCAAGTTGCAAAAATACGGCTTTACAGTAGAATACTTCAGTTAGACAAAAGGGCCCTTAGCTCAGCTGGTAGAGCAGTGCTTTTGCAAAGCAAAGGTCAGGAGTTCGAATCTCCTAGGGTCCACCACACAATACCAAAACCGCCTCACAAGGGCGGTTTTGGTATGGAATAGGGCAATATATTGACATATCTGTCAATAATGCTATAATTTCAAAAATTTAAACTCCCCACAAATGAAAAAAATTACATTGTTCTTTGTTAGTATGCTCGTTTTGAGCACGATCGCGCTTGCTTGCCACGTTGAAATAAAGGGTGATACCTGCTGGGTCAGCGGCACCAATGACACACTCCGCGCCAGACTTTTTGAACCAGGAGACTGGGACGATAATGTCACTTATAACTGGGAAGCATCTACTGATAACCTTAACTGGTATTCGCTGGGTGTGCATACCAAGCGGTACGTAATTACGTCGCTCAGCACGCCCTATCTGTTCTACCGTGTATCTGCAAAAGAAAACACCCCCGGGCTTCAGGCATATTGCAATGATTATTTTTGTAATCTGCCGTATACTTCGGACGCCTTTCGCGTATGGAACTGCACGGTGCTTGCAAGTGTACAGTGGTCCAACACCTCAGTGAGGATTGATGGAAATACTGCGCATCTATCTTGGAAATTTACCGGAGACGAAACTGTTTCTACTTTTCGGGTTGAGCGGAGCTTCAATGGCCAGCAGTTTATGTTTTTAAGCCCGGTGTTGCCAGCAGCGGATGCGCAATACGAGATGCCCGATAACATCGGGTCAAGCGAGGATGTGTATTACCGAATTACTGCGATTACTATCGGCGGTGCTATGTATACGAGTAATGTACTCCACGGCTCGCGCACCAAGACATGGTCAGTGTCTGTATACCCAAATCCGTTTACGGAATGGTTTACAATTAAAGATCTATCTCCATCTGCTACTGTGTTGGTCTATGATTCGCAAGGTCAACAGGTTGGGTATCATCGCGTGGGTAATCAAATCAGGTTGCGAGACGCAAAACCTGCTATGTATTTTGTAAAAGTTATCGACAACAAAAATTTTGTTTTTACAGCTCGGGTTTCGAAATTATAGAATTTTAACCCCGCTGGGATTGTGACCCGCCTTTACGGCGGGTTTTTTACTGTATACTTTTCTCATGACAGTATTTGCAGAAAAAGTACGCAAGGTAGTAGCTGGTATTCCAAAAGGTAAAACAATGACCTATGGTGAGGTTGCGAGTCGCGCAGGGTATCCAGGTGCTGGCCGGGCAGTAGGAGCGGTGATGAAGCAAAACCATGATCCACAGGTGCCATGCCACCGCGTCATTCGAAGTGATGGCGCAATAGGGGAATACAACCGGGGAGGCCCAAAGGCAAAGCGAG
Organism: Minisyncoccia bacterium; assembly: GCA_965662335.1. Lineage (GTDB taxonomy): Bacteria > Patescibacteriota > Minisyncoccia > Phycocordibacterales > UBA9973 > UBA4124. Next base: position 19,001 of record CBFIGQ010000033.1, on the reverse strand, counting down.
CACTTCTCATTGCTGAAGGCGCGATCAAAGAGTGATATACTTTTATCTATGAAAACACCACTTCATCCACTCATTGTTCTTGGTATTGTGCTTGGCGCAAGTTTTATTGTTGCAGTTGGTATCGGTATGGCAACGGTCTCACACATGCGGTCTCTTAATGATGTTGTATCAGTGACGGGGTCTGCAAAAATGGAAGTAACCAGTGACCAGGCAAAGTGGACGACGCAGGTATCTCGTACTGTGCGCGAAAGTAGTTTGCGCTCAGGCTATGCGCAAATAGCACAAGATACTCAAAAAGCACGCGCATTTATTCTCGATCAAGGCATCACTGAGGATGAGCTCACTGTAAGTCCAGTATCGATGAACGAGGTATACCAGCAGGACCAAGCAGCAGAAAAGCTCTACAACCTCACGCAGCTCTTTACGGTGCAGTCGACTGATGTCGCAAAGCTCACTAAAGCATCCAACAATCTCTCAAGCATCATCAACCAGGGTGTCATATTCTCAAGTCTTTCGCTAGAGTACTACTACTCAAAGCTTCCTGAAGCTCGCATCCAGCTTCTCTCAGCGGCAATCGATGATGCAAAGCTTCGCGCAGGTGAGCTTGCAAAAAACTCAGGCCGTAAGGTCGGCTCGCTCAAGAGTGCGACAAGCGGAGTAGTACAGGTGCAATCACGAAACTCAACTGATGTCTCTGACTACGGCAGCTATGACACCTCTCAGGTTGAAAAACAGATCACTGTTACTGTAAAAGCATCATTTAGTCTCAAGTAATATGAAAAAAATTTTTCTGACGTTCTTGTTTGTACTATTGTTTGCCGGAGTTGCTCATGCATCTGAAACGGTGTGGTTTACTCCTGTGCCACCTCAAACTGTAGACAATCTCAAGGCAGGGGATGACATACTTCTCTATGCTTCAATCAACAATGCAGCCAAAGATACAATAACCTATACGGTTGCCTTTAGCGCTGTTGATAAAACTATTGCAACAAAGACTGTGGGTATTTCTGGCTACAGTGCACAGTCCATATCAGTACCATGGAAGATGCCTCAAGATGAAGTAGTCGTGCGAGCAGCTATTACAAAAGCAATCGATAAAAACAAAAAGGAGATTGCAAGTCTAAAAGGAGAGATTGGTACAGTCGCTGTAACCAAAGTTGTGACCCCTGAACTTCCAAAGCTAGATGGTATAAAGGGAGTACTTGGCACATGGCTTGCAAAAGTAGAGACATGGAGAGTGGCCCAGGCGGATCACTACGGCGCACTCGTAAAACAAGCAAAGGGAGAGCTCGGGCAAACTACAGTACAAGATATTACGAACTACCTTCAGCCAGACCCTCCAGTGCAGCAGACTGAGCAGCAATACGCTTCAAAGGAAAGTGATGAACATGCAAAAAACTCAGTGCAGCTCATCTATGCGAGCGCGCTCCAGTCTTTCTTTGCTCACAAGGCCTTTTTCTACATTGCCTCTATTCTCATTATTTTCATGGTGCTACGCTTTATATTTGGCAGGTTTTTCTAGGGTATTTTGTGATACTATGGGTATATGATACGAACCTTGGTAGTAGTCGCGTGTTTGACAGCTGCAGTGTTATGGCTTCCTGTATGGGGGCAGGTACTCATGCTTATCGCAGGCTTTTTACTTGCGCGTTACAAGGTAGCACTTCTTGTGCCAGCTATTATAAGTGATGTGCTCTACGCACCTACTGGGACACTGGCGGTCGGCAATCTAAAAGCTACACTTCTGGTCGGAATCATTCTTATTGCGTGGTACAGTATTGCAACTCAAACGAGATTTGGATATGTGGCGTAGATGGTCAAAGAAAAAAATTGTCGAACTCAACCCAGATGAAATACTCTTGGATGTACACAATCTGCCGGCATTTGACCAGCAGCAGTTCGAAGGGCGACTCGAAAGACCGATAACAAAGAGATCACTTAGGGGATTGTTTTATGCAATGGTAGTGGTAGCAGTGTGCTTCGCAGGCAGACTCGGATATCTTCAAATAGCGCGTGCAGAGTACTATGGCACTAAAAGTGAACAAAATAGACTTGACCACACACCGATCATTGCAGACAGAGGGCTTATTTATGATCGCAATGGAGTTGAGCTTGCGTGGAATACTGCAAACGAAGAGACTGGAACAACATTGCGTTCCTATGTTAAGAAATCAGGTTTCGCAAACCTGCTCGGCTACGTATCATATCCGACCAAAGATGCATCAGGCAAATACTGGCAATTCCAAACTGTCGGAAAGGATGGTATAGAGCAACAGTTTAATACGCAGCTTGCAGGTAAAAACGGTACCAATCTCGTTGAGACTGATGTTTCTGGCAATGTCGTCACGCAAAATATGATCGACTCTCCTGTACAAGGAGACAATATTTATCTCACCATAGATGCACGTATCCAAGAAGCACTTTCTGAAGGTATCAAAGCGCTTGCTGCGCAGTCAGGCTATGTTGGTGGAGCAGGGGCTGTCATGGATGTTACTACGGGAGAGTTGCTCGCGATGACGAGTTTCCCAGAATTTGATCCTGAAGTCATGTCAAATGGAAAAAACAAAGATGCTATTTCGTACTACCTTACAAGTAGTGAACGACCACTCCTTAATCGTGTGATAGACGGGCTCTATACTCCCGGATCTATCGTAAAACCATTTCTCTCGCTCGCCGCGCTCCATGAAGGAGTGATCACTCCACAAAAAGTGCTGTATACGACTGGGTCGCTCAGTATCCCCAACCCTTACAACCCAAGCAATCCCACTGTCTTTAAGGATAACGCAAACCATGGCGCAGTCGACATGCGCAAGGCGCTCGCCGTGTCATCAAACGTGTATTTTTATGAAATAGGGGGAGGATTTGGTGACCAGAAAGGACTCGGCATAGACAATATAGAAAAATACATGTCGCTCTTTGGTATTGGTAAAAAGACCGGTTTTAGCAGTGCAGAGCTTGCAGGAACAGTTCCAAGTATTGCCTGGAAGGCAAAGGTATTTCCAGGAGATGCATGGCGTATTGGAGATACCTACCATACATCCATTGGGCAGTACGGATTTCAAGTGACGCCGCTCCAAATGCTACGAGCAGTTGCCGGTATTGCAACGCGCGGCACTCTAGTGACTCCTACCATTACCAAGCAAGACGGGCTCCACACTGAGCACTTGCCATTTACTGATGCTGAGTACAACGCGGTGTATGAAGGTATGCGTGCAGTTGTTACCGAAGGTACCGCACCTTCGCTTCGAAATGATACCCTCCACGTTGCCGCAAAAACTGGTACTGCGCAAATCAAGAACAACACTCGCGTCAACTCATGGTCTATTGGATTTTTCCCGTATGAGCATCCCAAGTACGCATTTGTCGTCATTATGGAAAATGGACCACTTATTGAGAGTGGGGCGGCGAATGCATTTAAGCCAGTCGTTACGCTCTTTGCGCAAAACCCAGATCTTTTGACGCAGCTCTAAAGCTAGGATATAGTAATGCATTCATGAAAGAATTTATCACCAAAGCAAATAAAGAAGCGCTCGAGCAAGAGCTACAGTACCTCACAACCGTGAAGCGCAAAGAAATAGTAGAAGCAGTCGAGTACGCGAAAAGTCTCGGCGATCTCTCAGAAAATGCTGAGTACCATATTGCGCGTGAAGAACAGGGCAAGCTCCAAGAGCGCATTTCGACCATCGAACACATTCTCAAATTTACAGAGGTTATTGAGCCTGCTGGAGGCGATACGGTCAATGTTGGAAGCACGGTTGTCATCCAAAAGGAAGGAGAGAGCAATACTCGCACCTTTTGTATAGTGGGTAGCGAAGAGACCGATATGCTTTCCGGTAAAATTTCATACAAATCTCCACTCGGGCAAGCGCTTTTTGGCAAAAAGGTAGGAGAGAAGGCACGGGTTATGACCCCAAAAGGGGAAGTAGAATATAGTATTTCAAGCATTTCTTAGTCTTTATACCGAAACCCCTCTCAGTTCACTGAGAGGGGTTTTGTTATCCACATATACGGGTTTGCAGCAGAGAAATGTGGTGGGGTATAATGGTATCAAGTGGGAAGAAGTGGTAAAAAAGGTAAATGTACGGTAGAGTAGAAACATGGTAATCGGAGAGTTTATACACAGTATTGATGAAAAAAACCGTCTGTCATTTCCTATCAAATTCCGTAAGGAGATGGGAAAAACAGTCGTCATAACGCCTGGAATAGAAAAGTCATTATTTGTCTTTACTCCAGCGCAGTTCAAAAAAACTGTCGATAAACTTGCCGAAGGATCTTTGCAGGAAGAAAATCGTAGCTTCAGTCGATATTTGATCGGAGGAGCGAGTGAGGTAGATGTCGATGCCAATGGGCGCATATTGATCCCCGAAGGGCTTAAAGCAAAACTTGGCATCAAGGACAAAGTCGCTATCGTCGGAGTCTATACACGAGTCGAGCTCTGGGATGAGTCAACGTGGAAGACTTACAAAAAAGACGTCGAAACCAAGGCCGACAAACTTGCGAACCATCTGGGATCTATCGGGATACTCTAGCTATGAAGAATCATCAGTCACTCCATATTCCTGTTCTTTTACACGAAAGTATTGACGGGCTCGCTATTAAAAAAGGTGATGTCGTTATCGACGGAACCTTTGGCGGAGGCGGGCACTCGCATGAGTTTATCTCTCGCTTTGGTACGAGCATTACACTTGTGAGTGTTGATCTCGATCAAGCTGCAGCGATGCGGCACAAAGAGCTACTGGGGAATACTCCTCATGCTCACTTTGTGCAGGCAAACTTCAAAGAGGCAGATCGTATCATGAGAGATGCTGGCATATCAAAGGTAGATAAAGTTCTTCTTGATCTTGGTACGAGTACGTTTCAGTTACTCGAAGATACCCGAGGTTTTTCCTTCCAGAGCGATACGGTGCTCCATATGGCATTCTCACAGTCTCATACTGGATTTACTGCATGGAACATCGTAAACGAATGGGACGAGTCATCTATCGCCGATATCATCTATGCGTATGGACAAGAGCGGGCAAGTAGAAAAATAGCCCATGCCATAGTAGAGTCCCGCAGCACAGCTCCAATCAATACTTCAAAGCAACTTGCCGCTGTTATCGAAGGCGTCTTGCCTCGAAGAGGCAAGACGCATCCCGCCACTCGTACTTTTCAGGCACTTCGCATCACCGTAAACGATGAGCTTGCTACTATCACCGCTGCACTTGATGCGTGGTGGGACAAGCTTTCTGTTGGTGGACGCATTGCCGTTATTACCTTCCACAGTCTCGAAGACCGTATCGTAAAACAATGGATGAAATCGCATGAACGCGTTATCACTAAAAAACCTATTGCTCCATCCAGGCAAGAATTACAAGATAATCCCCGCAGTCGTAGCGCCAAGCTTCGTATCGTAGAAAAAATACTCATATGATCACTGTTCTTAAGCAAAAAATAGATTCAACTGACATTAACAAAACACTCAAGAAAATTGCATTCTATAGCTGGATAGCGTCTGGGGTATTTTTCATGGGGTATATATATTTTGTTGGCGCGATTACCTTTTCAGTTATAAAGGAACGCGGCCTTCAGCAAGACACTAAGTCTCTCATTTCAGATATGGGAGGTGAGGAGCTCAGATACCTGGAATCGCAAAAAGACCTCACCAAGGGATATGCACTTGAACATGGATTTATTGTAAGTCCTACGGTATCATATGCTTCATCCCAAAAGGCTTTTGCATTCAATGCCCGACGCTAACATTTTCCGACAACGAATACGACTGATCATAGGCTTACTCATTGTAGTTGGCCTTTTCGTTATTGGGAGACTTTTTATGTTGCAGGTGGTCGAGTCCTCCTCCTATAAGGAGCGTGCAGAGCATCAATATGTGACCCCTAGTACAGATGCGTTTGATAGAGGAAATATTTATTTTACAAGCAAAGACGGCACAACTGTTGCTGCTGCAACCGTGGTCAATGGATTTAAAATTGCCATCACACCAAACCTTATCGATGACGCCGAGGACACGTATCAAAAGATAAATGCACTTACCCCTATCGACCACGATACATTTCTTGCAAAAGCCGCCAAGAAAAATGATCCCTATGAAGAGGTAGTAGACCGGGTGCCAGAAAGCCAAGCAGCACAGCTTGCAGACCTCGAACTGAAAGGGGTGTCGCTCGTGCGTGAGAAATGGCGATTTTATCCAGGAGAATCTCTTGCTGCAAGAACACTTGGTTTTGTTTCAAACCGTGGGGATCATCTTGCGGGAACGTACGGTCTTGAAGAGTTTTACAATGATGTGCTCGCTCGTGATGCCTCAAACCTGTACGTCAACTTCTTTGCACAAATCTTTGCAAACGTCCAATCGAGCGTCTTTAAAAATACCGCGTCCACTGGAGATATTGTGACGACTATTGAGCCAACAGTACAGTCGCAGCTTGAGCACACTGTCGAGAAAATAGAGTCCCAGTGGAACAGTGATGCTGTGGGGGGGATCATCATGGATCCGTACACGGGCAGCATTATCGCGATGGCTGCTTCTCCAACCTTTGATCTCAACAACTTTGGGCAAGTGAAAGACCAAAGTATCTACCGCAACATATTCTCTCAGAACAGATACGAAATGGGGTCTATTGTTAAACCTCTCGTCATGGCAGGAGCGCTCGATATTGGAGCAGTTACACCTTCTACTACCTACAACGACTCAGGATCTGTCACGATAGATGGAAAAACTCTCAACAACTTTGACAAACGCGGTCGCGGCAACAACGTATCAATGCAGACAGTACTCGATCAGTCGCTCAACACGGGTATGATATTTGTTGAGCAAAAAATGGGTAAAGATGCGTTCAGAGACTATCTTGTCAACCGCTACAAACTTGGAGAAAAAACAGGTATAGATCTTCCTGGAGAAGTAAATGGATCAGTAGGAAGCCTAAAAGATAAAAATGATATCAACTTCGCCGCAGCTTCCTTTGGGCAGGGTATTGCAACAAGTCCTATCAACATTGTGCGAGGGTTTGCGGCTCTTGCCAACGGCGGCACGATGGTTACCCCACATATTGCAAGCGAGATCATTGAGTCAACAGGCAAGAAGACACAGATAGACTTTCCAGTTGGAGCGCGCGTGCTTAAACCTGAAACTATTAGCACTATTACTAGCATGCTCGTTCATGTAGTTGATCAGGGATATCACATCGGCAAAGAGCACTACAGTGTTGCAGCCAAGACAGGTACCGCGCAAATTGCACGCACTGATGGAGGCGGGTACTATACCGACCGTAACCTTCACTCCCTCATTGGATTCTTCCCAGCTTCAAAGCCACGGTATGTACTGTACCTTTTTAACGTCTATCCAAAAGGTGCGCTCTATGCTATCCAGACCCTTGGGACACCATTTATGGATATGGTAGACTTTATGAATAATTATTACGATATCCCCCCAGACAGATAACCTATGAACACATTTTCACTTTCAAAAGCTCTCAAAGACGGATGGAACCTGCTCCGTGCAAATACCGGATTTTTTGTTGTACTGAGCCTTGTGACGGCACTACTGCAGTATTCGCACAAACGTCATCCGATAGTGATGGCGCTCCAGCTTGTCGCTGTCCTTATTTGGTCAATACTGTGGAAGAAAATTTCGCTTGCAGCTGCAAAGGGAAAACAGACACAGTTTGCGTTTAGCGACGTACAGCAATATTTCCCAACCCTAAAAGAAATACTCTCAGTCATCGTACTCTCACTTATCGCTGGGGGTATTCTCCTTATTGGTATTGGAACGGTGTATGGAAGTGTACTCGTAGCTATTTTTAGTGCCAAACTGCTACCGGGATTACTTGTGGTAGGAGCAGTAGTTTTACTCATTGGACTGTATATTGAATTTCGTCTCATATTTTCACTCTATGTTCTTCTTGACCAAAAGAAATCTATATCTGCTTCACTTAAGGCTTCATGGCATCTCACCAAGCACAATCTCGGCAAGACTGTATGGACAGTTGCAGCAACTGGTTTTATTAATGCGGTAGGAAGTGGAGTGCTTCGTGGTGTTGGGCTTCTCATCACCCAAACACCTACTTCGTATGCAGTAGCAAAGCTCTATGTCACGCTTTCGGGGACGGAAACGGTAACAGAAGATATAGTGATTCAACCCGCAGAAATCCTTCCTCCGAACGAAGAAGAGGTACTAGCATAGCGTCTTTGTTTTTCTGTTAGGGCGTGGTAGCATCAAAAAAAATGCTCCATGAGTCACATACAAATTATCGAAACACCGCCTGGGAAAAATGATGAGTCTATACGAAAAGAATGGACTGGACTAATTCTCCAGTATGTTTCTGAAACTGATACACACTACGAAGTGAGATCACGGCACGCACTGAGAAAGCTGCGAAGAAATAAAAAGCGTATTTGCCACGCGTACTACACAAAACTCAGAGGAGGCACATTCGGATTTCCAAAACGGTGTTGCAAGAAAATATAAAGGCCCGCAAGGGCTTTTATTGTTTTCCACATACCTGTACCTGTCCATGGTATACTACTATGTAGAAACGGGCATCGTGTACTTTGTGTAATAGCGGATAGGAAGGCAGGGGAAACCCTTGCACACAAGACACTATGTCTTTTTCCATAGGAAAAACAAGGTCAATTTTATTAGCCAACTCTATCTACTGTATGATGAATAAAAAACACAAATCGCTTCAGCGCAAGTGGATGCTCGGACACCTCAATATCATCGCAGCCGCACGCAGGCTTGGATATAAAAAGGGTTCACTCTCCAAAGGAATTCAGAAAGTCAGATCATTGCTTGGCGATATGGGGATTACGGTCCTATAAGAAATAATAAAAGTGCACCATCCTGGTGCACTTTTTACATACAAGTCTTCCGTCTCAATTTTCTAGCAATGTACTCAAGAACGCGATTTATGGACTGTAAGCGCTGCTCGTCACGGATTGCATCCTCAATATCCTCTTCTCTGATACGACTCTCTTCAAGCGCAGCTCTGTGCTTTGGTGAATTCTCCGTATATCGAACTTGTTGAAGTTTGTACGCAATCTGACAGCAACATTCTATTGAGGTATGTATCTGAAGCATATCTTTGCACATCATATTGAGCTCCATAGCTGCTCCCGTAATTTCTGGTCTTTTTACATAGGTTTCATCTACACAGCATGCAGTTAACAAGGTCTCCATTCTCAAATAAGGATCATCCGGTTTTGCCGTGTGCGCTTCCTTTATTCGCTTAATAATCCCAAAATCATTTCGCGTGGTAATTAAGGGTTGAAAAAATACGATAATCACGCCTCTGTTGATTCCTAGATTGATCGCATGCTTCTCCCAGCTCTCAGTTTGGTCGAGTAGAAGTGGGTGTTGTGCTCTATCGACTATACAGTTAGATGCTTGCAGTTCAGACTGGAGAATTTGATAGGGGATCATTATCATACAACCTGGATCAATACGATGCAGCTGTTCAATCATTTCTATGTGCTGTAGCTTTCTATCTGTTGCATGGCTTGTGAAAAAGCCGGCGAGGTAATAAATATTGCCTGTCCCGCTCGGAAGGGAGCGATCGGTACTTGTATATACCCGGGTAATTTGTTGCATGGTACTTTTTTTCTTACCCTACCACGGGGGAGCATAGATGTAAATTTACTTGTAGTACTTTTTCGCGTAAATGAGGTAGAGCACGAGTATTGTATTTGCAACGTAGTTTGCATAGAGAGGGAGGTGTGTTGTACGTAGTGCAATGTCATCAAAGATAACGTACGCCATCGTGAGCAGCTCACCAAAGAGCCAAAAGAGAAGAAAAAGCATGGAGAGGTCGCCAGCCTTTTTTGTGCGCCATGTTTGCACTACTTGCGGCACTGCACACACCGCAAAAAAGAATGCACCAAGCCAGCCGAGGATGTAGTGTATAGACATGGTGAGCCTTCTCGAGATAGAACCCTTTGATTCATTGCCCTGTAAGGTTGGTTCTAGTAATTCTTCTATTATGGGATGACCCTTCTCGTGCGTCTATAAAAAGTGACAAAAGTGACACACGATAGCACTAAATAGTTACACCACACTGTCCCATTAGAGGACAAATGTATCGGTATTGATTCCTCCTGCAACAGCAAGGTCTATAAACAGCTTTCTTGTCTCAGGCGTCTTTTCATAGTGCATCGGCGTAACTTTCCCAATTCGTTTGAATTGCTTTACAAAATCAAAGGCTTCTTGTGGACCAAAGGTATAATGAGTACCTACAGGGATCAGTGCGACATCTACTTCAAGTTCTGACACATCTATACCTGATGGATAAAACATATCTCCGGCAAAGTACACTTTCTTGCCATCTACTTCGATAAGGAACCCGAAGTTTTCTTTTGGGCGAACGGTTACGTTTGGACCATGATCAACTTCAAATAGTGAGACCTTGAAAGTATCGATAGTAACGACATCACCTGATTTGACCTCAACTATTTCAGAGGAGAGGGATTCTTCACCCAAAATCTCAATGCATTCTTTGTTGATATAGAGCTTTTTTGGAGCAAGCTTCTTGATCTGGTCTATAGAAAAATGATCTCCATGGAGGTGTGAGATAATCATGGCGTCTACGGTAACACCGTTGAGCTTTTCGAGAGGGGTAAATGCGCCAATATCAATCGCAAGCTTGTACCCATTTTCTGCCTCAATAATGAACCCTGATTGTTCAAATTTAGTGATTTTCATACACCTATTATACCTTATTTCTATTCTTGATATTTTGCTATAGTACCCCTATGAAAACAGGTCGAGACGTCCGAAACAATATGAGCAAAGCAGAGCTCGAAAAGAAGAAAAAAGAGGTTATGGAAAGCCCTGCTTTTAAACAGGCTCAAAAAAAGCTCGACGACTTGAATACTCATATTCAGAAGAACGTAAAGCCAGTCCTTGATCGCATGGCGCAGGTACACAAGCAAATAAACACTCCATATTTTGGTGATACACCTATCTCTATCCCAGTCGCACGGCGCGATACGACACAGCAAGAAATACTCAGGGAGCTTAAGATCCTAAATCGGAAGAAGCCTGCTCAAAAGCAGATCATAAGCAATGAAATCGTCATACTGTATGACGGGCACGAAGGTACTCTCACTCGAACTATAGATGGCAAAATGTATTCTCATAGCTTTAGGGGTACTGCAAAAAGAAAGAAGTTATTTGATCTCTTTCGAGAGAAAAAATCATACATACAACTAAAGGAGTTAAAAGCACTACTTGCAAGTCCTACGACTGATTCCGTCTCCACCATGATTAAAACGCTTAATGACAAAGTCACACAAAAATTACACCTTAAAACAAAACTCATTCTTGCAAAACCGGGATCAGGATACAAGATCAATCCAGACATACTAATAGAGCGCTCATAAAAATAAGCCCGGACATAATCCAGGCTTATACATTTTTTAGTTCATTCCGTGAAGACCGCCCATGCGTTGCAAATAATTTTGGTTGATGATCGCCTCGATCCTTTTTTGGGAAGCTGGTATCTCAACCTCAATCAAATTTCGTATTGCCGCAGAGAATGCGTTCTCAAAGTCAGTCTTATACCTTTTCAAAGTATCAGATACTTTCCTTGATACCCGTGATATTCTTTCACCGCGTTGCTCTTGTCTTTGCATCAACAAGAAGTGTTCGCGTTCTGCTTCCTGCATAAATGCATCGGCAAGGTGAGGCGGTATCTGTGATGGATGAAGTTTGTAATAGGTAAAGAAATGACCACGGCTAACAATAATGAATGATTCAGCTATTGTTACTGCGATTCGGCTGTAGCCGCTCGTCAGATTCTTAAAGCGTTCAAGCCATTTTGCATTACTATCACAGAATTCTTTGAATGCCTGGTTAAGGAGATTGTCGCATGCAGTCTCTTGCTTACGGAATTCATCTTCAATCATGCATACCGTTTGATAATCAAGAGCATCCTGCTTTGCAAGAGGAAAGGCGCTTTCTTTGAAAAGAGCAAAGAGCGTTCTGATCATTTCTTTGGTTTCATTTGCGGTTTGCTTGGCGAAGTCTTCAAAGTTGAAGTCATTTGGTGATGGGTTCATATCAATATATTTATTTTAAAAGATCAATAAAATCTATAATACAACTATACATTGACTTTGTCAAATATAATGATATACTGATTAAAAAACGGGAATTGCCAAACCCACAAATGAGGCATGATCTAAAACAACCCAATAATGTCAAAACTATTTATTGCCGAACCGCTTAATCAACTCCTATCTTTCTGGGAAGATGCAAATTTAATTAGCGACCTATCATTCCAGCATGGTCAAATGCTCAAAAAAGCAGGGATTTTGAAAGAGGAAGATGCGAGAGATGTGGTAGCCCTTATTGGCTCCGAGATCAATCTCATGGGGTATTTGGCACGAGCGATACCCGATTACTTCCAGCTTCGAAAAGTAATGTCCGGAAGGGTTCATACTCACCCTACAAATTTTCTTCCTAAAGTGCCAAAACACTTCAGGGGGGTGTTCTCAAACTCAACTGAGTTCATGGATTGGTTTTTAATGAGAGGTGTGGCGGTCATACCATTTTATTTATTAAAATGGATAGAAACCCGTCGTGCTTGTATTGTTGAAGATTCCGTACCATTGCCGATGGTTGATGTGCGACAACACAATTTCCTTTGGAAGCTTCCGTATTCGTCACTATACTTAAAGGTGAAATCACCTTTCGTATTTGTTGATGACAGAGCAAATGAATGGACAGTGCAGAACTTTCTGATTATCGATGATGGTCCGTATCTCCGCATACTGTTTTGGCCTGAAGAAATTGCAGGTCATATTGTATCCGAAGAAACTAGAAAAAAAGTACGCCAAGCAATCAGTGACGTATCAAAAGGAAGACAGACTACCGTAGCGCAGGAATGTACGCCGCTGTATGCAGAAGTGCTTGATGTGCTTATTGGAGACTTTTGTATCAAAAAAGATACAACTGATATAGTGCGAGTCTATGGAGATACTACAGCTAAAACTGTGAGGCTTCAAAACTTGTATCAATCAGGTGAAACTTTAAAAGAAGAAGTTGATATCTTTGCACAAAAGCAGCTTGTACGTATTGTAGAAATGCTCAATGGTTTCTGCAAACTTATGTCAGAGCTTCCTCCTAAGCAAAGCGTGGTCAGTATTGATCCGGTGGATATACGCAAACATCCTACAGAACCTAGACAATGGTTTGAGCTCCCACTTCAGACGGTGGAATATTTCCATACAGATAAGGCGGATAAAATCATAATCATCAAACAAGGGTCTGGGTCAGAAAAGTCCCCTCACATCAGAAGAGGTCACGTACGACGTATCATCCAAAACGATGGGACGATTAAGGAAGTATGGATTGACCAAATGACGGTGCGAGAAGACAAACTGGCTACCGAACAATTACAAGGCGGCGCACTAAAAGTTCAATAGTGTACAAAAAGCAAGGCTCCCAATCGGGAGCCTTTTTCATTAGCGCATAGCTTAGATTCTTGTTGTTTTAATTTCAGGACCACCTGTTCTAAGTGTAAAAGTTTTCACTTTGTTTCCACTATACACCACTACAGGCACATATAGCTTCCCGGGCGTTTCGCAGCGATCAAAACCAAACATGGCATCATGTTCAATGGTTGTAGACAGCCGGATGCTTCCGTCTGACTGACGAGCAATTTCTTTTACAAGAATTTTATAGCTTGAATCAGACCATGAAGCGTTTTCTTCAAGAGTTCCTTGAACACAACTTGTTTTCCATGACAGAGTACCGATATGGAATGAATCTACCGCTGAGAGTTCAGGGTTAAATGTGATCTTCAAATCTGAAAAGTTACTCTCAGAATATAGCCGTTGCGTGACATTGCATGGAGTGTAAGTTGCAAAGTCATACCAGAGCATTCCTCCTCCGGTCGCCAATAAGATAGTCAAGAAAATAATTGTTCCTTTTTTCATATGTAGTCTGTATTGTTGAACACAAAAGGTGCAGGCCTTCTCTGTTCACCAATCCAAACATTGTCAATTTGATACTAAGATACAACCATACATTGACTTTGTCAATAGTTTGGTATACTGTGCAGGAAAATGTATATGTATGAAAAAAGGTATCATTAATGATGTTACAAACAACGACGGGCGACCGGTAGTTGAGATCACTTGTCTTGCCGATATTGATAAATTAAAGGAATATAAAGAGAAAAAAATAGATGTCCGGATTGTCATGCATCCCAAGACATGTATCGATCCGTATCCTAAACTAGTCGAAGCTATGACGAATCTACTTGGTGATCCCGAAAAAATCGCACTAGCAACAACAAAGAAGGAGGTAAAAAATTAATATCGCAATGCAGCTAAAAGTCTGGAAAATATTCCGGACTTTTTATATGCAAATAAAAAAGGTCTAAACAGTAAAATTGTTTAGACCTTGAATAGTACTTTGACAGCTCATCCAATCTTTTTCTTCATTGAATGGCCAGTAGTTGCCGTTGCATTATTGCCAGAAATTTCAGCAACTACTATGGCACTCCATTTATGGAACTCATCAAGCGAACCTAAGAGTTCAGGATTTTCTTGGAATAATCCTGAGATATTGCCATCATTATGATCAGCATAGGTTCCGATTTTTTGAGCCCCAGTAGAGAGGTTGCCGAATCCTGGCGCATCTGCCCATTTTGTGTCGCTACGCATAACTTTTGAGTTTGTTTAAAGAAATCTTTTTGAAAGCCTGTGTTTGAATGGAAGTTTACGAATTGCTTCTTTTGCTGCCATTTTCAGCTCAGGATCATTGTTTTTTGAGATCATAGCATTATGGAGTGTGGTCTGACAAAAGCAGTACTCCAGAATGAAAGAGCTCGTACCTGGAACCCGCTCATCTATTCCTAAAGAATTGAGCGCAGCTATCGCGATATGATAATAGCCGTCCATTGCAAAGTGTGCTTCTGGGTGTACTAATACACCAGTATCGTTCCAGTGATCGTCGATCCTGTCTAATGCTAAACAATGATAGTACGTGTACAAACAATCCTTTTTCCGTTGCAGGAAATCTTCAGGATCATCCATAAAATTTACTAATAAACTATCGGTTGACCCGAATAGCATATCGCTTGCAGTGCTAAGCTTAAAAATTTTATCGATGCCTGGCGGGAATTTTTCACCTGAACCTTCTTCAAACAGAAGATCAAATTCGCCACTATCTACAAATGTTTCGACAATTTGTACGAAATCTGTAAGTGGCTGCAAAAGTTCTTCTAACTTTTTTGAGCGAATCAAGTATTCTGAGAATATTTGATTGATTTTGGTTACGCCCCGTTCAAGTTCTAAAGGAGCACTCGCTACGACGCTAAGGCCAGGTAGTACCTCTCTGTATTTGGAAATCATTTGAGAAATTTTTTCCATACCCCATTCTTCAGACAGGATACCCCAGTTGAGTGAATTTGAATCAATAACAATCCATCGTCCGTCTCTTACCTGTATAACAGGACAAACATGAAATGAATCTCTCATACCTTCCAACTCTTCCATGAGTATTCCTGCGTCCAAACTGTCCATGAACTCCGGGTCAGGAAATGCAATAGAGCGCCCCTCAATGTCTTGTTTAATTTCAGCAGCTTTCTTTTGCTTTAGTTCATCCAAAACGTCCCGAGCGGTTCTGTTGGGGAGCATCAACAATGTCTTGGCTCCCACCATTTCTGCAAACGCCAATATCATTTGTGTTTTGCCCTGGCAATTTGCACGATTGTCTTTTTTGTTCCATTTTCCGTATCCTACAGGCGTAACGCTGTTGAAGCCATCTTGATTGCTTCTCATTTCAGTTTTACGTCTGAATTCGCTAAAAAGGTTCTTGGATGACATAATCGTTTTTTCCCGCTGTGCTTCAGTATGGAACAGGTTGTACAGTTGTTTTGTAAGTTCAACTTGTTCGTCTGCGGTTGCAGATTTCCATTGTTTGGCGATCAGATGAGCTTCATCTGGCAAATTTTTCTTTGCAGCCGTAATAAGTGCTTTACCCAATCCGCCGATCATTGCTCGCATTTCAACTCCATGACCATATTTAGAATATGTAGTGGAAGCTTCAGTGAGTGCACGATCTTCTGAAAAAGAGTTTAATAACGTCCCGCTGACCAAATGGCCGGCACGAAGCATCTTTCCTTCATCAGTGTCCGCTGGATACCGTGAAAGAAGTGTCTTCTGTTGTTTAAGCAGAGAAGTGTATGTTTTTGACCTCTTAAACGAGGCAAGATTTACGCCACATCCTTGTGTGAACGCAAACTCAAATAGTTGTTCTATATTCATGTTAAAGTGCTTTTTTGGTTTAGAATTTTTCTTGATATTACAATCAATACTTGACTATGTCAATACATCATGTATAGTCTTGTAAAATTGATAAAAATGAAAATATTCACTATTTCGAAAGATCAGCTACCATCATATGTAGCCTTATTTCTGAAGCGCAAAGGAGTAACCTACCGATTCTCTTTCATTTTCTGTCCACGGGAGCATAAAGAAGATTTCGCATTGAGCTATCCGCAGGATCAATTTCCTGCTAATGGCTCCATCGAGATTTTTATCTCCGAAGTTCCTGCAGAGTTAAGGGAAAAAGATCTTCATTCCGTGCATATTGCTACTGGCAAAGACTGGTCACCAATTGAGCATTTCGTTTGTCATTATCCTGGTAAGAATCACGATGAAGCACTTGAGATTGCCAAGTTCTGGGCACGGTATAACCTTAAATTCCTGGAAACAGGTGATACATCCGTAGAAGCAAAAGACGTAATGGATTTCAAGCTTGATGAGGATATACAGGTGATGGAGATTAGTTAGCGATGAATCAATGTACAAAAGAGGCTGCAATAACAGCCTCTTTTTATGCGTATGGGGATGATTGACTTATCGCATAAAATGTGATATAATACTAGCAGGAAAAATGTATCTTCTTTCACAATAAAAAACTCGAAAAATATGAAAGCATTGACAGTTACCACACTCGAACAGGCGCTTCAGTACTGGGAGGATGCCAATTTATTTGGCGAACTTATGTTTCAATCAAGGCTTAAAAATCTTAACCCTTCTTCGATGATGTATGTTCCACTCCCCGCATCAGAAGCTTCTGTTGCTGGCTGGCTTGCACGAAAAATAGAAAACTATGAACTTTTAAGAAAAGAACTGAGATCAGGATCCGTAAAAGATCCGAGTGTGTACCTTCCACGTATTCCGAAAGAATACAGGGAAAAGTTTACCGATCACTTTGCCTTTCTTGAAAATCAGGGTTTTTCATTTCTGCAACTACCGGTACATCTTGCCGCATGGCTGCGTACTAAAAAAGTTTGCCGGTTAACGCAGGAGGCGGAAATACCGCAGATTCCGTTGACCGAAAGCTACCTGCATTTATTGCCGTACGACAGTTTCATTCTGTACCTCAATGATCCATTTGTATTCAATACAAAGGATGCTGTAGAAGGAATTCCTGAACTTATCCAGTACTATCACACCCTTTTGGTTTCTAGAACAGGAAACCAAATCAGTGTGTACGCTATTGGTGACGGCCTGGAAGATTTCTGTATGGAGCCTGCCGAACGAAACTATGTTGCCGAGGCGACTCGCTACGCAAAGCAAGGAAAGCAAAAGCAATTCCAACAGGTAATGCGGAAGATTTTCTCGCAACGCCGTGTCACCACAGGATTAAAGGACCTCTGGTCAACGGCTGAAAAAATGACTACTGCCGATGGGAATACAAAACTCACAGAAGCAGATTTGAATCGTGCTTACAACTTTACCGGTCGTGGCGTGGCACATTTCTTTAATGTTGTCGTTACTATTCCTGAGCAGAAAGAGCCGCAGAAAAAAGGCCTGTTTGATGGAGTGAAATCCACATTCAGTAACCTATTCAAAAAAGAAAGCGTAAAATCTCAATCCAATGATGGTGCAGAAAACCAGCCATTTTTTGAGATATTGCCTGAATTTTTGAATGGATTCTGTAAGCTTCTTTCGGAAGCAGGACAGGATGCTCCGATCGGGTCTGCCGTTGTCACCACAACAGACATAGGTGTACCTGAAGAAAGTGAAAAGGAACAGAAGATCATTCATCAATCAGAAGAATTGATGAATTGGTGCGATGTTCCATTAGGAAATGTGATGGATCTTCGGATTGAAAAAGACGGAGGCAGTAGTGTTAAAAGCTACATCTCACTTCCTTCACAAAAATCCCCACATGTACGGAGGGGTCACTTCAGGAGATATCCTCAGCCGGATGGAAGTATTAAATCCGTATGGATCAACCAGGTTGTTGTTAGAAAGGACAAGCTTGAATCTGAACAGATTAAGAGCGGGGTAATGAATGTGCAGTAACTCAACAAATGAATCGAAGAACTCGTGTATAACGGGTTCTTTTTTTGTTCATTTTCTAAGTAGTCATCATCTTGTGTTAATAACTCATCGAAACCGCTTGTAGAATAAGCGGTTTTTTGTCGCCTAAGACAAGTACATGACGATTACATGACCATGTACCAATTTGGTCTGATACTTAGGGGGACTAGTCATCTCCGTATTATTCCTTTAACAAATTTACTATGACAAAACTACACTGGACAACCGTCCAAAAGCGTGTCAACGAACTTGTACCACAAGACATAAATCCTCGTGTCATTAACGATAAGCAACTTGCAGATCTCACGAAGAGTTTGCAGAAGTATGGACTTGTCGAGATTCCCGCAATCGACTTTGATGGCCGGATCCTTGCTGGGCATCAACGTATCAAAGTGATGCAGCTCCTCGGACGAGGAGACGAGATCATGTGCTTAATATTACACAATTAATCTCAATTTGCACTGATACAAAAACAGCTCCTTGAAAGAGCTGTTTTTGTATGCTTCTCGTGCTAGCACGAGTTGGTGAACTAATTATACACTTTGCACGAACTTTTTTCCAGAAGAATGAATAGCGTTCCTCGCGCGCTGAAGCGCCACCACGCGAAGCGTGGTGCTTCTGCAAGAGCAGACGTGCGGGAAGACGCTAAATACACAATGGAC
>CBFIGQ010000032.1:0-2520 GCA_965662335.1 Minisyncoccia bacterium | reverse complement strand
TAATTGGGGTAAAGTCTCAAAAGACACTGGAATCGGTAACCCTAAGAACGCAACAGCAGAATTGGGAGAAGAATGTTTTACCATAGTAACCCACATTCTTGCTGAATTTTTTGTTGAACTTTCTAGCTTAGATGTAAAGGATGTTTACGAAAAAAATTAGTACTGATTCTTTCATCCATAGATTGAATATTTGAACATTTGTCGAAATGTTTCATTTGCACCTACAGTTTTTTGTTCAAACAAAAGAAGCTTCATTATAAGCTCTGAATTTCACTATTAGAACCAGCCACTCAAAACACTCTAACTTCCTCTTAACAACACATTGGCTATTGCGCAACATCACATCTCATAAAATGGGACTTTATAAACCAAATTTACTGCTCTGCTTTTGCATCCTCACAATCTTTTCCAATGCCTCAAAATCTTCCATCAAAAAGTTCGACACCTCGCCGCTTGGGTTCACCATTTTATCAAAGAGCTGTCACGAAAGTGGCGGCTCTTTTCTGTTAAAAATCATCACTCATTATTATAAGTTGGTTACAATAATGGATCACATTGAAAGTCCGGTGGAGTAATCTTTTTTATGCATAAATTTTAGCTACCCTAAACAGAAAATATTTTATATCACTTACGCCTCTTAGTGCAGCTCTGAAAGCTTTAAGTTTTGCATTGAAAGATTCAGCAGAAGCATTGGTACTCCGATTATCAAAGAAGTTAAGTATTTCCCTGTAATGCGTATGTATTGTTCCCGATATTGAATTAAACGCAAGAAACCCTGAATCCGTAACTTTGTTGTACCAATGCGCCAGCTTGGTGTATGCTACGGCTTTGTCTTTGGTTTTTGAGAAAATTAGCCTGAGGTCGTGTATTAAACCATATGCCTTTTTCAAGTCGGGATACTGTGCAAAAAGAATTTTAGCCCTTAGCTTCTGCGATTCACTCCATTTTTCAGCAGATTTATACAACAGGTATCTACTACGTGCCAGTAGTTGCTTTTTTGTATCACCATTTACAAAACGAAAGGGAGTGTAAATTTGGTTGTTCCATTTGGCATTGTCCTTATCATTTGTTTCTTCATCAATGGCATCCCACCTGTGTTTTATCCGTATTTGTTGCAAAGCTTCAAGTGCAAGCTTTTGAACATGAAAGCGGTCGATTACCTTTGTGGCACGCGGAAAACATTGTTTGGCAATCTGGCTCATTGAGTTAGCCATGTCAAGTGTAATCTCCTTGACTTTTCGGCGTTGCCGAAGAGGGATGGTTTTTAAAACCTCAATTACATCCTCAGCTTTGGTGCCTTTAACCATAGCAACCAACACCCCTTTCTTGCCTTTGGCTGCTTTGTTGGTAAGAATTGTGTATAGTTCACCATTGGACAAGGACGTTTCATCAATACTTAAATGGCTACCAATATTCTTTGGATAAATTATCCAGTCATCGGCATGAGGTCGCTGTGCCCAGTTATTGTAATCACTAAGGTGTTCTTTGTATTGCTGTCCCAGCTGGTTCCCATCAATGTGGTAGAACTTCTCCAAGCTATTACTGCTAATTGGGTAATTGTCCAAATACTTCTTTTAAAAAAGACGCGAACCCCTTAGTGAAGCGCGTGCCTTTGGCTACTGTATCCCAATTGTTACTAATTATCTTGCCAGTCTGTTCTTCTTTCCATTTGCGCTTTCGTACATGAAGAAAAACAGCCCTTTCACGTATCGGAAAATCCTGAATAATTACAGAGGCGTGAAAACCTTTTGATGTAAGCTTTACCTTTTTGTATGAAATTGGTGGATTATTTAGTTCATCCAAATCTACCTGAATTTCCTTCTCGGTAATCGCGACATTGGTTATCTCAAAATACTGGAATAAATCTTTGGGTAGAAGAGCTTCCACTAATGCTTTAAATTGACTTTGCTGTGAATTCATTTTATTGGAAAATTATACACAACAAAGATGAAAATAATTTTTACTCCACCGGAAATTTAAACTGATCCGGAAAAACAGTGTTTTAACGATCTGAATCGCCTACCACCTGTTTTGGAAATTGAATTATTACTTTCAATAAAATGATTCCAGAGGATATATTTCAACATGGCGGAGAAATTGATAGAAATGAAATAGTAGTTGGTCAAAAGCATTTAAAACTAAGGTTGGAGCTGTGTGCAAATTGTGTGCAAATAAAAAATAAAGCAGTTACAGGAATATTCCGTAACTGCTTCTTTTTCAATTCGTGGGCCCACCTGGGCTTGAACCAGGGACCACCTGATTATGAGTCAGGTGCTCTAACCAACTGAGCTATAGGCCCTAAAAATTTAAAAATAAAATAAAAATTTCTATAAAAAAAATAATTTATATTAAAAATCAAAAAAAAACAAGAAAATAATTTGTAAAAATAAATGAAAAAATAAAAAAAATGAAAATAAAAAGTAAGTATATAGTATTAATAATAGGACCTACTGCCATTGGAAAAACAAAAATGTGTATAGAATTAGCAAAAAAATTGTGTACTAAAATTATATCACTAGA
>CBFIGQ010000031.1:0-7804 GCA_965662335.1 Minisyncoccia bacterium | reverse complement strand
GTCTTGTTTTGCCGATGGGCCGTAGAGTCCACCGAGAGTACCGATACCTAGATTTAATCCAAGATTCATATTATTTGAATGGGGTTATCTGAATGGAACCTGTCGAAATGATTTTATCCCCTTTGGAGATACCGATATCTTGCGTCTGTTCAATGTAGTGATTTCCGTCAGCGTCAGCGGTTGCTGTTGGATCTGCTCCAATGGCGACCCACACACCGCCTGAGATCGGGGTTACTCTGAGTACAACATCCCCAGAAAAAGTCCCCGAGGCTGTGTTTGCGGTTAGGATTTTAGCTGAAGCTGTGTTAGGAAATCCTACTGGTACTGTTTCGTTTCCTTCATACAATGCGCGGATCATAATCTTACTCCTGTTAGTAGTGTATTTATACTGAATCTAAATAGTGTGTCAATTCTAATCGTCGTCTGACTTATTTCTGTCGCTAAATTTCATCTTATTATCTAATGAATCTGTCTCAACTAAATATGTGCCAAATCCGACAACGTCCATACCGGTTGCCATAATACCGTCAATAATACCTGTATGCCCGATATATGAATCAATTGCACCTTCAACAGAGATAGGTGTTAAACCACGAATACCTCCCTCTAATCTGTTAATATCGTTACCCCTCCAATCTTTACCGTGAATAACTGCTCTAAAAAATGACCATTGCGGGGATGCTTTCATGGCTATTGAGTCAGCCAGCGCAGTTACTGGGGCTTTTTCACCTGTTGAAATTTGTCGTGCAGTTCTTATCACTTGCTCAAGACCGGACCAAAAATCATAAACTCGTGAGTATCCATTTCCTAAATCAACAACCAATTTACCGAATGTGTGGTGGTCAGGGTTCATTCCCCATTCAACATCAGGCAAAAACGCGGCCGCAAGTAGTCCCATTGAAATTCTTGTGCCAAGAAACCAAGCCTGATCCTCCGCAACTCGTTTAGCTAATGCGGTATTACCTTTCTTTAAAGCGTAGGGCACAAGAAATGGTGCTTGGAATCGTGATGCTGTAAACCTCGTTGATGTTATCAAGTGATCAAGGGCAGGCGCGATTGATGAAACAGTTTTGCCTTGTCCGTATCCTGTCATAACATTTAAGGCGACGGCTGCCTCTTTTAGTTGAACATCTGTAGCATTTGGATTTGCTTCGATATATGTTGACCACCATTGGAGCCTCAATACATTCAATGATGTTATTTGCGTTCGTGCCGATGCTTTAAATACCTCACCAATAACAGGAATTTGCTCAAGTAATTCACTGTCAAGCATTCTCTCAACACCTTGCTGTAGCTCTCCTTTTTCATTTATCCTAACTCCAGCCTTACGCGCGGATTCATAATCTTTGTGCTTGAGGACCCATAAATCCCAAGCGTCTGCATTCTCTTTTTTAAAGTTCTTGAATGACATCTCGGTGAATTTTATCGCATTAAGTTTCGTTGGGTTTGATAAGATAACGCCTCCTTGTCTCCAAATATGACCAACATCAACTGATAGCTTTGCATTTCGCGGTATATTCCATATATCGTGTGCTTTTTCTCCAAAAGTTTTTTTACGCATAGAGCGGATTATTGAATTAATCTCTTGTTTTAATTGATGTTCCTTTAGTTTGTTTGCGCGTAACTCTTCGTTCTTAATCTCAAGTATTTGCTTCGGAGTTATAAACCCTTCAAAGTCTCTCTCCGAGATTCGCCGCTCCATGTCTTTAATGTTTGCTTTGCTAATTTCATTTTTCTTCAACTCATCACTGGTCTGTTTCCACTCTTGATACCACTCCTCTGATTGCATGTCTTTTCGGATGTTTTGAATCATCTCTTTATAACCGTAAGGGTCTTTCTTTACTTTTGTCTTCTTCGGGTTTTTTGGCGTTTTATTTCTAATTGATTCAAATAAGTCGGCAATCGTATCTTGATCGCGCTTCCCTTCTCGGAGCATAGATCTTTTTTCTCTCTCTTCGACTAATTCAATCTTAGTTGCTTTCTTTTCCGTGATAACTCGAATGAATTGTTCAACTTCAGTGGTTAGAATATCAATTTGCTCATTAATTGATTGCTCTCGTAATTTAAACGCTTCCCTTTCTTTTTTTGGCGCATTCTTTTTAGCGATAAGGTCTTTCAGCCCCATGATTTGAGTTCGGTATTCTTCAAGACGTTGTGATGTTTCAGACCTATCAACGTGCTTTTTCTGTATATCACTATCAGTTCTAAGTAACTCTTCAAGCACCGCAATTTTATCCTGTGCTCTCAATTCTTTGTTGCCTAAATTAAGCATCTTTTCTGCTTCAACTAAATCCGGTGTTTTTTTGTGGATTACTTTTATTTTTCGGTACTTCAAATCAAGCATTCTCTCGACTTCAGCGAGTGTATCTAGGATTTGATTAACTTTCTGGTCATTACGCTCAACGCTAACTACCGAAGATCTTAATAGGTTGAGCTTGTTTCTTAGGTCTGTTACTTCTTTACTGCTTTTTTCGACTGGGTTAATTGGGTCAAATATCTGATTAAAAGCATTTTTTACTTGAACCGTCAGATTCGCTTGCTTTTTCATTTCTCTAAATACTTCATCAACTTCGCTTAGTGCTTTATTTGCGTTATCCGTGACTCGGCCACCAATAGCAGACATAAAATCATGCTCAGTGAACCCTTCTGTTTCTGCCATAAAACGATCTGTAAGCTCTTTTAATGTCAATGCTCCATCGTGAATATAGTTTAACGCAAGTTTTTTAATCTCATTAGCAGTAACAACGGTGATGCCGGTGATATCATTCATCCGATACCCTAGTTGCGCCATATTTTTACGGATTTGCTTATTTGCCTCTTTTATTTCTGCTTTAGTTCGGCGGGTTCTTATTGAAGAAAGCATTTCTGATACAGCATCATTAGCAAACTCTTCCAAAACTTTTGCTTCTGCATCTGTTATCTCTCCAATCTTTTCCGACCCAAGTTTTTGTATTAATTCTAATTCACTTGTTATTTTGTGAAGTTTGTCTTTCTCTGCTCTTGTTAGGTCTGACTTTTTAACAGTCTTAGCAACATTGATAACATCAACAAGCTTAAAGCTTTTGCGGTCGATTAAACGCGCCATCATTGCCATTCCACGCGCATTCTCAGATACTGACATATCCACAGCAGATGTTAATCTGTCCATATTGCGTTCGGCCATATCAATCCGTGCATTGACCTCATTAATACCAACGGTATCGTTACTTTCTTCAGCGGCACTGCGAAGATCATAAAGTGCTTTTATGTCATTTGAAATTTCAGCTTTTCGCACAAGCATTCCGCCAACTTCAACATCCGTAAGAGGTGCCGGTCGCTTTCCCTTAAATGATTTTCCAGAAATAACGTCATTCGCCCTTGAATCAGCAGTTGAATGATACCCACCGTTAATTGCCTCTTGCATCACTTCGACTTGTGCGCGTGTCTCAGGGGGTGTTAATTTTGTTAAACCGATAGCTTCGCGTATAGTATTATTATGTTTACGGCTTATCCCCTCAAAAGAATCAGGGATTACTGGAGGTTCTTTTTTAGAAGCTTTCTCATCTGTTTTAGTAATCTTGGCAACTTCTTTAGATTCTGTCTCAATAACACCGCCTTCACCTACTTCCTCTTTTTGCTCGAAGATATCACGGTTTAACGCTTCATTGTTTTGCTCTGTTGGGTTTGTGAAGTTTTCTCTGGCAAGTTCAGCTCTCTCTGGTGTCTGGCTCAGAACAGGATCGTTTTTAATTTTTTCGTCAATCTCTTCTAATGTATGTGTTTTATTAATTCGTGTTGCATCACCAAGAGATATAGGGTTCATCGTCGCGTTTACGCCAGCACCAAAACCAAGCCCAACTAGACCCGCTTCCATCATACCTTCACCGATAGGTTTCCCATCTGCAAGATTCTGGATACCTTGCGTTCCCATCTCTGTTAAAGGTTCTTTGATAAGTTCAAGAGTTCTTCGAGCACAACCCTCCAGAACCTCTCCTTTGGCGCGGCGGCCCATTGCCGATGCAATCATTCCTGAAGATCCAACCATTTCCAATCCGACTTCAGCGAGTGCATGAATTGATGCGGCAGAAGAAGCCTCTTGAGGAGTTTCACCATTGAATATACCGTCAGCATATCTATTACCTGCCGTTGATCCTCCTGCATAGCCTGCTCCAAATACTGGATTAATACTAGCTAACGAAGCCAATGTCACGAAGTTTGGAATCTCTAACGCAAAAGCATCCGCTAAGTCAGACCCAAATTGGTCAAAATCTCCAGCTTTAAAACTTTCAACAAGTGGCTTGGAATCAGATCCTTTATATTTCAATACGGAATCTCTTGAATTGGCAAAATCAAGTCGCGCAGATTCGCGCATTTTTTTTAAAAACGGATTTTTTTCAATCTCTTTTGATGATTCATCGATATTCTTATAGTAACTATCAAGTGTTTCAGCGCTTGGCAATGGCGCATACATTGGATTTATGGCCGGCGTTAGACCAGCCGTAATTGTTGAAGAGGTGAAGTGTTCAGGAAGCATTTTGCCTGCCACCTTTAGGTTAGATAAAAAACTACCAAGCGAATTACCAATAGTTTTTTCAGGGCGCACGTAACCTGAAATATCTTCAGGGGCAGGAATTGCAGGGTCATATGGCAAAGAAACCATTGTGCCGGTTCTGGGGTCAAAGTCTTTAGTTTCGGACCATTTTGCCGCCTTCAGATTGTGCGCGTTTGCTGTTTGAAAAGTAGCATCAGCTCCATATTCGAGCTTCATGTTTTCATTTAGCATTTGATCGGTGAATCTCTTCCCGTATTTTTGTTCTGTAGTAATTTTGTATGTAATTCGCTCTAATTCTTGAGGCGATAAATTACTATTGATTACGCGCGTTTGTTCTGGTGTTGCATTTTTTAACACCCCTTCATTGAGGGTCTTATTTGCTAGAGCCGCACCACTTTGCTTCTTGTCAATTCCCGCAAATGGATTGCCTTCACTTTTATACTTCTCGTCAATTTCAGCGAATGGGTTTGTCATTATAATCCCTCTGGCAAATAATGGTAATTACTTTTAAAAAGTTCTTTATACTTCTCTGGGTCACTATACAGCAGATCAAGTGACTCTTGTGGTGCTGTAGCTCTATTCAAGCTATGCACGATATCGCTGGCATCTTTATTCAGTAACCCGTCGGTAAATGTTTGTAATTGGTCCTTGTCAGGGTTAGGATTCTCAGAAGCAAATTTAATAAGGGCTTTTATTTTTGTTTGATATGCTTTAGCAAATGCCTTACCCTCTGACTGCGAATCACTGTGAAGGACATTAACCGTGTCAACAATACTCTTGTGAACGTCAGCAACCCATCCATTATAAGTTGTTTCATACTTTCCGATATCACCTTGCGAGAACATGGCACCAGAAGAAGGCCCATATTTTACATAAGCCATTGTTGCATCTGTCTCAACAAACTCACCAGCAATAATTGCCGCCAACTCTCTGACTTCCTCGCTATACTCACCGCCAATTTCAGACGCCTTTGATACGATATCGCCATACGTTGTTGGTGTTGATGGTAGCGAAGAAACCATTCCAATTAGTTCTTTCACATCTTTATTTGTACCTGAAACGCGGTTAAGCGAGTTTGATAAGATAGTCTTCATTTTTGTTGATATGTCATCGCCATAAATTACACGCGCTTTTTCAACCCAACTAGGATCTAACTTACCATCAATAATTGTCTTTCTGAAATCTGTTTCAAACTTTTTAGCCTCTTTTGATTTTGCCGCCGATACATTAGCAATTTGGTATGTCATTTCTGTATAAAGATCATCCTTTCTTCCTGATGTAAGCATTTCATTCGATTCAATCGACTTTCTTAGATCGTTCTGTTTGTCGATATATTGCTCAGGTTTTAACGTGCCGGTTTTGAATGCTTCTGAGTTTACAGCGGACTGCCTTCTTACAGATTTATATGCTGAATCGCTTTTGATTTTTACAACTTGACCTGACCCGATAACTCCTTCAAGACTATTGAACAGGGTATTTGCCTCATCAGTTTGACCTCCCGCAAGCAAACCCTCCGCCTGCGATTTAATTCGCTCGGTATAATCCGTTAGTTCCATTTTTTCGCGGTCGTTAATCTCTTTTTGACGAATGCCTGCGCTGTCGTAAGACCATCGAGAGTTTATGTTATTCATTGAGTTCTTGCCGTAATTCCGAGAGTTAATTTTCTCTTGGAATTTACCGATTTCAGGGGCAACAACCTTGTCATAAACGTCTGAATAATTCATTCCGTTCATCAAAGCATCATTCTTTTTAGTGACTAGCTCTGTTTCAAAATTTCTGCGCATGACTTCATAATCAGAAATATCGGCCTGCTCTCGAAGCTTGTTCTTCCTCTCTATATAATCTTGAGACAAAGCCCCTACAGTAGCCCCGATGTTTTTGATTACTTCGCCGGTAGCACCAGCATTATGAACATTTTGCAGAGAAACGGGGGATGAGGTAGCTACTTGAGAGTTTTCACTATATAAAGGAATTTGAGGCATAATTAAACCTAGAATTTATATGTAAACGGTTTTGGGTTATTAATCGAATTAATTGTATTCATCTGAGGGTTAAACATACCGTATGTATCATTGTTTGTCTTGTTTAATAGTGTGGTAGGTGGTTTTGTGGTCCCGCCGCCAGTTTGTAGCAATGATCCAGCAACGTTACCAGCGACTCCTGTCATTGTATTTATAAGGTCTAATTTTGCTTCATTCTCAGCCTGCACAAGCGCAACATCACCTTCGTGTCTATACCCTTCAGCTTGAATCATCCGACTTCTTCGGTTCTGTAATATATCGCGGTTCATCTCGCCTGCTTGTTCCACCATTACAAGCAACGGAGTCCCTGAGTCGATCATTGCGCCGCTTTTTGCATACATAGCCTCCTGAGAGGCTTTTAAGCGTCTTCCTGACTTAACAGCCTGAGAAGTCTCAACCTCCATCGCCTGTTCTTGCATTTTGGCTTTCTGATACAGGATCTTTTTATTGTATTCGCCTGCTTGACGCTTCTGTGATCCACCAAGCACTGAGCCGAATACTTGAAGGCCAATACCTAGTCCTTGAGATAAAATTTGTCCCCACATTATTGGTTAACCTCCTGTTTGGCTATTAATGCTAAAACGGTGCACGGCATTGGCTCGTCCTGAACAATGTAGCATGTTTGCAGAAAATCGCTACTATTTTCAAACCAAACCTCAGCATCTTCTGAATGAAGGGGTGCTTTGTACTTGTCAAACTTAACAGATTCGACGCTTTCTTCTGTTTGTCCCACTTTCGCGGAAAACGTGTCTTTGAATCGGATTGTACCGGTTCTTACACTTGTCTTGCTTCCTTGGCTAGTACCGTACTCATTTGCCGAATTTAAATACACAGGCGATAGCGTCGAAGTGAACGGTAATCCAACAATGTTATTCGTTCCAAGCGTTGCTGTAATCCCACCGGTAACACTAACAACTTCTTGTGGCTGAATAACGCCATCAACAACGATATCTACAGTCTTGCCTGCTAAGTGAATTAAATCGCCTTCTGTTTGGTAATTGATCCACAAATCAGACCCTTGCCACTCGGTTGTATAGTCTTCCCCGAAATCAAGGTTATTAATGCGGCCAATTTTGCGTTTACCGTCAACATTTACAGACACATAAATCTGATCTTCTGCGTTATCTTTTGGTATTACGGTGACGCTTTCAAAGTCAAAGGATTCGTTTGCGTGTCTATGCCAACCTGACACATTTTGATCACGCTCGTATGTTAGCCCTAAAAGGGTTCCATCATTCCTTATTGACCACAA
>CBFIGQ010000030.1:0-6622 GCA_965662335.1 Minisyncoccia bacterium | reverse complement strand
GGCCCGCCGGCGTCCAGCCGTTGAAGCACGGGATCCCGCACACCCTCACCGAGCTCGAGCTGCTCACCGTCGCCGTCAACAAGACCGACGCCGAGCTCGGCCTCCCGTTCCCCGACACCACCGACCCCGCCGACCGCCAGTGGAACGAGGCCCCAGCGGCCGCGGTCGCGGCGATCGTCGAACGGCTCAAGGCGCTCCCGCGCGACCTGCTCGGCGAGGTCACCGCGAAGCTCGCGGGCTCCGGGGTGCCGAAGCTGACCGACCCGCACTCGACCATCTACCTCGCCCACCTCGACCAGGTCGACGAGCACCTCAAGCTCGCCGAGGCCGACGCCAAACCACGCCTCGCCTCGCTGGCCACGCTCACCGACCTGGCCGCCGGCAACGGCGTCACCCAGGAGCAGCTGCTCGCCGTCGTCGGCAAGACGTCGGTGCTCGAGTGCACCGACACCGACGCCGAGCTGCTGTGCGACGTCATCGACGCCTGCGGCGTGCAGGTCGTCGCCTTCGACAACGGCGTGCTCGTCCCGGGCCCCCAGGCGTTCGCCGGCATGAAGCCCTCCGAGATCCTCGCCGCCGGCCGGGCCGCCGCCAAGGCCATCGACCACCCGACCCCGCGCAGCGCCGCCGACGCGGCCGCCGCACCCCTTCTCGCCGCCGTCCACGCGATCCGTGGCACGGCGGCCTGACACCCACCAACCAAGGAACCAAGGAGCACAGCAATGAGCAGCGACAACGTCAACGACTTCCTGATGGGCGGCGGCGGGGCACCGACCGCCACGTTCAAGGACGCCTCGATCGGCCGCAAGTACGTCGGCAAGATCATCGCCTCGGAGGTCACCCAGCAGACCGAGATGAAGACCGGGGAGCCGAAGTTCTGGAAGGACGGCAATCCGATGATGCAGGCCGTCATCACCATCCAGACCGACGAGCGCAACCTCGACATCGAGGACGACGACGGCCAGCGCCGCCTCTTCGTCAAGGGCGAGATGCAGAAGGCCGTCCGCGATGCCATCAAGGAGTCGGGCGCCAAGGGCCTCGAGGTGGGCGGCATGCTCGCCGTCGCCTACATCGGTGACGGGGAGCCCCCGGAGCGGGGGCTGAACGCCCCGAAGCTGTACAAGGCGCAGTACAAGGCCCCGGACCCGGTGGCGGCCACCAACGACATGCTCGCCGCCACCCCGCCCGCCCCTGCAGCGCCGGCGCCCCAGCAGGCCGCCCCGGTCGCCCAGCCCGTCGCCGCGGCACCGGCGGTCGACCCGAACAACCTGTTCGACTGATGGCCGGCCCGCTGCCCGCCACGTGGACCGCGAAGGTCGTCGGCGTCACGTTCACGCCCACGTACCCCCGCAACCTGTACGCGCTGCAAAGCGTGTTCGACCAGGGCCCCCGGTACGTGCCGCTGGTCGTCGAGCTCGTCCGCAACCCGGCGAATGAGCACGACGCCAACGCCGTCGAGGTCCACGTCCCGGCTCTGCGCGAGCACTCGATGATCGGGCACGTGCCCGCACGGATCGCCGAGCGTCTCGCCCCGGAGCTGGACGGCGGGCAGCGGTGGACGGCCGAGATCGAGCAGGTGCTGATCGACCTCGAGCACGAGGACCGGCCCGGCATCTCGATCCGCTGCGGCCGCGTCGTCGAAGCGTCCGAAGCCGAACAGTGGAGCCTCATCTGATGGGGGCGCCCCAACGCTTCGCCACCCGCCGACTGCAGGCCGAGGCCGTGCTCGAGGCCGTGCTCGCCGACCCTGACGCCATCGTGGCGGAGCTCGTGCGCCGCGGTGTGCTCGTGCAGATCCGCCCGGGCGAGTTCGCCCGTGCCTACGAGCCCGAGGCGGCTGGCCATGGCCACTGACATCGAGTGGGCGCGCAACCCCGACGGCACCAAAGGCGAGACGTGGAACCCGACGACGGGCTGCGACCGGGTCTCGCCCGGCTGCGACCACTGCTACGCGCTAACGATGGCGGCCCGGCTCAAGCGGATGGGCCAGGCCAAGTACCAGGCCGACGGCGACCCGAGCACGTCCGGGCCGGGGTTCGCGCTGACCGTGCACCCCGACACGATCCCGGTGCCGATGCGGTGGAAGAAGCCGCGCACGGTGTTCGTGAACAGCATGTCCGACCTGTTCCACAAGGACGTCGACCACGAGACCATCGCCGAGGTCTGGACGACGATGGCGCTCTGCCCGCAGCACACGTTCCAGATCCTCACGAAGCGCCCGAAGCGCATGGCCGCCTACGTGCCCACCAAGGTCGACGTCGAGATGCGGCTCACGGGCCACGCCCCGACGATCGACTGGCAGTGCCGTGAGTACCCGGTCGCGCAGGAGCTGGGTGAGGCGTACTGGCTCCCGAACGTGTGGCTCGGCACCTCGATCGAGAACGACCGCTACACGTTCCGCGCCGACCACCTCCGCGCGACCCCGGCCGCCGTGCGGTTCCTGTCGTGCGAGCCGCTCCTCGGCCCGCTCCCATCGCTGAACCTCGACGACATCGACTGGGTCATCGTCGGTGGCGAGTCCGGCCCCGGCGCGCGTCCGATGCAACCCGACTGGGTGCGCGACATCCGCGACCGCTGCAACGAAGCCGGCGTCTCGTTCTTCTTCAAGCAGTGGGGCGCCTGGCTCCCGTACGAACCCGACCCGCAGCCGCCGTTCTGGGCCGGTCAAGACGGCGACCTGGTCGACGGCCACCACCTGCCCGCTGACCTGTCGCAGGGCGACCCGGTCGCTGGCTGGTGGGCGTACGACCTCGAGCACGAGGCGATCTTCCGCAAGGTCGGCAAGCACGCCGCGGGCCGTCGGCTCGACGGTCGCACCTGGGACGAACTTCCCACCTCCACCCCCGAAAGGCAGCCATGACCACCGACCAGCTCCCACCGTTCTCCGAGTGGATCACCGACCATGCCCAAGGCGTCGTCGACGACGAGATGACCGTGGAACTCGCCGCGCTCGTCGAGTCCGTCTCGCATCTCCGCCGCAAAGGCGAGCTCACGTTGAAGATCGTCGTCGAACCGGCGGGTGAGGGCGGCCGTTCCGTGTCGACCGCCTGCGAGGTCTCGGCGAAGCCACCGAAGCCCGCCCCGGAGCAGTCGATCTTCTTCGTTGGCGAGGGCGGCTCGCTGCACCGCAAGGACCCGTTCCAGGGGGCGCTCAACCTGAAGAGGGTCGAGCGCCCCAACCCGAACCCACCGCTTCCCAACACCACCGGAGATGACCAGTCATGACCCAGACAGATCTCGACAACGCCACCGCCACCGCTCTCGTCTACGGCGAAGAGCACGCCCTCGACGACACCATCCGCCTCGACGACGAGCGCATCCTCGTCCGCCGGCGCACCGGGCCCGGAGCCGAAGCGTGGGACGTGCACGACACGACCGACCAGCACCCCGAACACCCCCGCCGGCTCCGCGGCACCGTCAACGTGTACGACGCCGACAGCTTCGTCGCCGCCGTCAACCAGCGCGGCCAGGCCACCGTGTACGCCGACGAGGAGAAGCGCGCCCTCGTCGCCATCCTCAACGACGACACCCTCGAGAACCCCGGGTGGCGCGACGCCCTCGTCAGCCTCGCCCTCCGCGAGACCCCGGAGTGGACCCGATGGAAGGCCGGTTCCGGTGTCCTCGGTGAGCAGGAGGTCTTCGCGCTGCGCATCGAGGACGGCGCCCCGGAGATCGTGGAGCCGCCCGCGGCGGTGATGCTCGACATCGCGCAGTCGTTCCGGGCGACGAACGAGGTGAAGTTCAAGCAGGCGGGCCGGCTCGCGAACGGTGAGACCCAGTTCATGTACGACGAGAACATCCAGGCGTCGGCCGGCGCCGGGAACGTGTCGATCCCCGAGGCGTTCACGCTGGGCGTGATCCCGTTCATCGGTGGCGGCCAGGCCTACGAGATCACCGCCCGGCTCCGGTACACGCTCCGGGGCGGCGAGCTCAAGATCGGCTACCAGCTCGTCCGCCCCGAGGACGTCGAGCGCGACGCCTTCAACGCGGTGCTCGCCGACGTCACCGACCTCATGGAGGGCACGGTGTTCCTGCGGGGCCCCGCCCCCGCCAAGGCGTCATGAGTCAGGTCATCGTCACTGGCGGCAGCGACGACCTCATCTGCATCGGTGGCGACGTCTCCGAGGAGTTCGAGTACCAAGATCGGGAGAACGGGGACCTGATCGCGTTCTCCGACGGGACGGTGCTCCGCATCGGCTTCAGGAACGACGGCACTTGGCGCATCACCCCAGTCGTCAAAGGTGCCGCCGACCTCGGCATCGTCATGGCCCCCGAGGACGACGAAGACGTCTACAGCGATGTCGCCACCGTGAACTTCGGTGACGGTCACAAGCCGTGGGTCGTGCACGGGATCGCGGTGGCCCGATGACCGCCCCGCACGTCGTTGGCGTCGACCTTTCTCTCACCGGCACCGGGATCGCCACCGCTAACGGCGAGCTCACCGTACGCACCAACGCCGCCGACCCAATCGAGATGCGCCTCCAGGTCATCCGCAACGCCGTCCTGCATCGATGCGCCGTCGTCCCCCCGGTCGACCTGGTGGTGATCGAGGACTTCGTCACCCGCAGCCCCGCGGCGTCGACACTCGGCATGGTGCACGGCGTCGTCCGCGTCGCCCTCGTCGAAGCCGCCGTCCCGTTCGTGTTGGTGCCGCCCGCCACGTTGAAGAAGTACATCAGCGGTCACGGCGCGGCGAAGAAGGACGACATGCGCATGGCCGTCTACAAGCGCTTCGGCTTCGACATCGCCGACGACAACATGGCAGATGCGTTCGGGCTCAGGGCGATGGCCCTCGACGCCCTCGGCCACCCGCTCGCGGTGATGCCGGCGGCGCAGCGCGACTCGCTCGAGAAGATCACCTGGCCCGCGGCGGTGACGCCGTGAGCGCCCGGACCGTCGTCGGTGGCATCGCCATCGCCTACCTCGTCGCCCTCCTGGTCCTTGACGTCACCTGGTGGCCCGCCCTCGCAGCCGGCGCCCTGCTCTGGGTCCTGTTCGCCGCCGTCGACTCGGTGACGGAGCGGCGGGCCCAGGCCGACCGCGACCAGGTCCAGCGCATCTACGAAAGGACCCGCCGGTGACTCGCGACGCGAGCCTCGATCCCATCGTCGCAGTGGCCGACCTCTGCGGGCGCTCTGGCGCCACCAACTTCGAGACCGGCTACCTCGACGATGACCCGCCGCACCGCTGGTACGCCTCCGCCCAGTACAAGGGCGCCCGCGTGTTCGCGGAAGACCCCGACGATCCGACGATCGCCGCTGATGGGCTCGCCATCCAGATCCTCGACGGCGGCATGTGCACGCACTGCGGGAAGACCGTCCACATCTCGCCGACCACGCCGATGCGTACCCGCAAGGGTTGCATGTGGGCGCGGGTCGACGACCGATGGGTACGGGGCTGCGGGGTGGTCCGATGATCCCGGTTCCAGCCACGGACGAGCAGGTCGCCTACTGGGCCGAGCGCGACGGATCACCCGGCACACGCCACATCATCGGCGGCCCCGATGAGGGCGACGACGTGATCCCGTGCCCCGCCCTGGTCGCCCACGCTGACGGCGTGCTCGTGCACGTGGCGCTCCAGCTGGACGAGATCGAGCTGGCCCGGTTGGCGCAGGGCGGCACGCTCTGGCTGACGACGTGGGGCGGACTGCCCGTGCACCTGGTCGAGGTCGTCTGATGAGCGCCACGACTGAGCGCCCGATCCGCATCGGCGGCGCCATCCTCGCCATCGTCGTCATGTCGATCGTCGCCGCCGGGTTGAAGCTCGCCGAGCTCCTCGAACGTGCCCCCGACTCGCACTGCCCCGCCTGCGGACGCGTCCGCACCACCTGCACCTGCTGGGGCCCCCACGGAGCGACGACCGATGGGTGACGTCATGGCCGCCGCCTCTCGCTCCACCAACGGTGACCTGATTGCCGACGCCCACCAGCTCGGCTACCTCGACGATGCCTGGCTCACCCTCGACATGACCTACGGCCGCGGCACCTTCTGGACCAAGTACCGGCCACCCCGCCTCGTCACCAACGACCTCGGCAAAGGCACCCCCCACGTCCGCTTCGACATGCGCCACCGCGCCCCGTTCCCGGACCACACCTTCGACGTCACCGTGATCGACCCGCCCTACAAGCTCAACGGCACCGCCACCAAGGATGTCGACGAACGCTACGGGGTCGAGAACACCACCACCCGCGACGACCGCCACGCCCTCATGTACGACGCCCTCACCGAAGGCATCCGGATCACCAAGCCCCAAGGGTTCGTCCTGTTCAAGTGCCAGGACCAGGTGAACTCCGGCCGCATCTGGTGGCAGTCCCGCATGTTCGCCGAACACGCCGAAACGCTCGGCTGCACCCACAAGGACTCGCTGCTCTACCTCGGCCACCGGCCCCAGCCCGAAGGCCGCAGCCAGCAGCACGCCCGCCGCAACTACTCGACCCTGCTCGTGCTGCGCACCCCCAAGACCTGCTCGGTCCAGAGCGTCCTCGACCTCGGGAGCGCGGCGTGACCCTCACTGCCACCGACCTGTTCTGCGGCGCCGGCGGATCCTCCCTCGGAGCGCGTACCGCTGGCGTCGAGTTGCGCATGGCCGCCAACCACTGGCAGACCGCCATCGACGTCCACCA
>CBFIGQ010000029.1:0-4063 GCA_965662335.1 Minisyncoccia bacterium | reverse complement strand
CGCCTCGTCGTTGAGATAGACAGCCTCAATGGCATCGATGGGGCCATGCCCCCAAATGCACTGGACGAGCATGTCGCCAGAGATGGGGACAATGTTGGCAATTAGCCCGCCGCGGCGGTCACGCCCATAGATGATGGGCAGGCGGGCGCCATCGGCGGACAGGGCGAGCTGACGATCTGCCGCCGGGCGGGCGGCGTCGTTGAGGGTGGATCGGGAGACTACGGACCAATCTTGCTTTGGCAGGTATTTCACGCTTCCTCCAGGAGGACTTCAATTTCCACGGATCTTGACGCGTTAATCCATCTGATCTCATTGATTGGCCCAACGAGGTGCACGGTGCAGGGATCGCCATAAACAGGGGGCCAGCGAAAATCCAGTGCGCTGCCAAAGTTTGCGTCGGCGAACACCTTTAAATCTGAATACTCTTGGCGCGTCAAGATGTGCCTGAGCTTCCATGTGCGCTTTTCTGCGCTCAACTGCCTGCCGTGATAGGCGCCATTGCTGGCCCGCTCGCCGACAATCACTTTTTGCCTTTCGCAGGTACTCGAATCGACTGCGCGATGCTGCGGATATGTAGGCACGAGTTACCTCTCAACAATATAGATTTGCCCCCCTATGGGGACGCGTGACCCTGCGGGGAGCATGATTGTCATTCCAATATCAGGGCCGATGACGCGACGGGGCGAAAACTGGGTGGCCGAGGAGCTTGAAACAAGGGATAGAATGGCGTGCTGTGGCGACACTTCTGCCGCATCGACAACGCCGTCAAAAAGCAGTCGGAGGTCATTCTCCCCGACGGCGGAGGCGTCGCCGCCCCAGATCTTTACCGGCGTGTCCCGCACGTCGCCGAGCGCCAGCGCGCCCCAGTCAAGCCGCGCATTCCCCAGCTTGATCTGGCCCGCTTGCGCTGCGCCGCCATTGGCAGATACGCCGGAAACTTCAAGGCTAGACCCTGCCGACCACGCCATCCCCCGCCATACGACATCCTGGCCTGTGGTAAGCCGCGAAGCAGACGCCCCCGCGCCGATCTGCACAAGATAGATCGGCCGAGTAACTGCCCTTGAGGCGGCAGCTTGCGCTTCCGGCGTTTGGATCTCTGCCATGTCAGTACCCTACCTCAGTAACGGCAGACAGCCCGGCGGACGCCGAAACGCTTACGCCAATGTCGATTTTCGGGGGGATGGCTGCGCCAGCGCTGCGAATGATCTGCGCGGACTGTTCGGCAGCAGCAATGGCTGTCGATTTGAATGCGTCCACCATGGATTGACGGTCTTTTTCGGCCTGATTGCGTGACTCGTTTAGCCTGCTCGTTACCAGATCGCTGGCGGCTTGATAGCGGGCTATAAACTCCGCTGCGCTTGCTTTTTGCTGCTCTTCGGTGAGCAGCGAATAGGACTGATCAATTGTTGCTCGCAGTTTGCTTGCGTAGCTTTCGAGCATCTGCGGATCTGACACAGACATAAGCATGTCTCTGTAGCGTGCCGCCTCGTTGTCCAGGTAGTTGTATTTGCCCTCGTTGTCGAGAACAGACATTTGGACATTACGAATCGACCCCTCAAATCCAGAGGTGAGCTGCTCGTAAGTTGATTTGATTTTTTCGGCAGCGGCGGCCGCCTCTTTCTGGGCGTTGGTTTCGTCTTGTATCGCCCACACCCTCTCTTGCAAAGCGCGGTTGCTGGAGTCAAGGGCGGCAAGCTCTCGAGAGCGAATCCCCTGCGTGTCACCCACGAGGTTCATTATTTGGCGCTCCAGGGTATCGCGCTGATTTGCTGCCGCTGCTGCCGCAGATGCAGCAGCAGCGGTTGCATCCTTTTCTTCCTGGAGTGCGTAGATGCGTTCTTGCAGCGCCCGGTTTGCCGGATCGATGGCGGCCAGCTCCCTGGCCCGGATAGCTGCCGTATTTCCCGTAAGGGTGTCGATTTGCGCCTGAAGATCGGCCCTTTGCCCTGCAATCGCGGATTGCGCTTCTGATGCGGCGTCGGCCACGGCTGCAAATGGGTCTGACAGCTCAAGCAGCTGAACATAAAGGCGCTGGCCGGATTCCGTTGTGATGTCGATAGATTCGACAAGCGCACGAAAAGCCGCCTTGCTGTCGGGCAGCGCTACCCCTAGAACAGAGAACTGCTGCGTAATGTCTGCGATGCTTCTGGCGGACTTTTCGCTTTCTGAAAAGTAGGCGTCGAAGTACTTGCCAAGCCCGTCTTTGAGCGCATCGAGCCCCCCGGCTGTGCGAATAAGCCCGCCGCTAAGGTCGGACGATGCAGAGCCGACAGCCCGCAGCATGCGCTGAACATCCAGCAGCTCGCTATAAACGGACGACAACTCATCCACCGACCCCGTATAGCCGGTGATGATTCTTGATATAGCGGACTGGCCCTCGGCCATGGTGATGGAGGCCCGCAGCAATTCTGCGGCGGCATCGCCCTGGGTGTTGGCTACGTCGCCCAAGCCGGCCATGGTGATGCCCAGCTGGTCGGTGTAGTAGCGGGCCTGGTCTGCGCCGGAGGCTACGCGGATGAGAGTTTCGTAGTAGCCCTCACCTACCTTCTGCCAGTCTTCAAGGCCGGGAAGCACGCTGCCCGAAACCTTGTCGAACACGGCACTGAAGTAGTTGCCCAGCGCTTCTTGTACCTCGGCGCCGTTCATCCCCTTGAGGGACAGGCGCTGCATATCCAGCTGGAAGGCCTGGATCTGCTCGCTGATCTGGCCGGTGGAGACGCCCAGGGCGTTGGCCGCCGCTACCAGCGAGGTGTCGAGGCTGGCGAAGAGGAGGCCGAATTGCCGCTTAATCTCGTCGTCCAGGGCCTGATTGACCACGCTGGTGGAGGACGACTTGGAGAGGCCGAACCAGCTCTTTTTGGTGGTCTCAAGGGTGCCGTACTGGCTCATGCCGAGGCCGGCGATGTAGTCGGCAATGCTGCCCTGGTCAAACTGCACGCCGGAGTCGATGAGCTTGACCTTTGTGGATCCGAAGGCCCTGAAAAGACCCTTGGCGAGATCACCGACGACGGGCAGCTGCTCCAGGCTTTTTTCGGTGATGCGATCGAGGAAGCCCATGGCACCCATGGACTGGCCATAGGTTTGGGTGGTGGTGCCCGTTTTCACCCCAGTGATGTTGCCGGTGGTCAGCCCGTAGGTGCGCACTACGATAGACGCAAGGCCGCCCATGCTCGACTCGATGTTGCGCAGGCTGGCCGCCATTTGCGCGGAATAGCGCATGGTGAGCTGGTCAATGTCGCTCAGGCGGTCGATGGAGTTGGCGATGGAGTTGGACTTTGCCGCGGCGTCGCCCAGCACGGTGCCGGTGCCCTGGCGTGCTTGCATTTCGGCAGCGCTGGCCGGGTTGGGGCCGCTACCGCCTCCGGCGCCAGACACGGCGAAGCCAAGGGCGGCCATTGCTGCAGCCATGGCGGCCATGCGAATCCAGGCGCTGTAGGGGTCGCCCTTGGCCGCCTGGTTGGTGACGGCGACAACGGCATTGGCCTGGCCGGCCACCTGGGCCGCAATAACCTCTTGGCCGGCCGCTGCGATGGACGACTGCGCCGCGATCTGGTCGCCGGCCACCTTGGCAGAGGTTACGCCGGTGATGAGGGCAATCTCTTTGGCTGCGTTGCTGACGGCAGTGGCGAGCTGGAAGGCGCGGAACACCTGCTCTGCGGCCTGCAGGGCCTTGTAGCCCTTGCTGCGCTCGCTGACAAATCCCTTGGCCGCGCTGAGGATGTCGGCGTATCCGCCGAGGGTGGCGGTGGCCATGCGCTGATTGAGGGCGATCTCGGCTTTCACGGCCTTGGCGTACTGGTCGGCGCTGCCCAGCTTGGCCTTGCCGATCAACTCCACCTGCTTGCCGTAGTTGGCGTTGAGCTGAATCAGCGTTTGGAACTTGTCGATGACGCCGGCCAGCGGGTCGCCGAGGCCGGAGAAGGCGGATTTCAGGCTGCTGGTGTCGATCTTCAGGTCGAACTTGTCGCCAAGCGGGCCAAGTGCGCTGAGTGCCCGGGCAGCTTCGGCGTTGGTGTCGAGCTTGGTTTGAGCGTCGCGAATGCGCTTGCGGGCTTCCACCTCG
>CBFIGQ010000028.1:0-2020 GCA_965662335.1 Minisyncoccia bacterium | reverse complement strand
GGATCTGCTGCTGCGCTCATTGCAAACCTTGCCGTTGTCTCGCTCGGATCTGACACCGGGGGAAGTATCAGACAGCCTGCTGCATTTTGTGGGGTGGTGGGTATGCTGCCAACGTACGGCACTGTATCGCGTCACGGACTCATTGCGATGGGTTCGTCTCTTGATGTTATCGGGCAATTTGCAAAGACCGTGGATGATGCAGAAACACTCTACAACATTATTGCTGGAAAAGATGAATATGATAGTACCTCCCTTGATCGAGCAGCATCAGTAGCACCGCTTCGTAAAAAACTGGCTATACCAAAAGGTATATTTGATACTGGCGGCTGTGATGCGGAGGTGCAGAAAAATTTTGAAGAAACAGTTGAGAAACTCAAGGCAGAAGGATTTACAATCGATGAAGTAGAGCTCAAGCACTTTGGCGACTCACTTGCGGTGTACTATATACTCATGCCTGCAGAAGTATCATCAAACCTCGCTCGTCTGGACGGTGTCCGGTATGGCGACCGAATGAGTGATGAGTCAGTCGCTGCTATGTACAAGCAAACCCGCGGCAAACTCTTTGGAAAGGAAGTGCGCCGCCGCATACTACTAGGCACCTATGTACTTTCACATGGGTACTATGATGCGTATTACAACAAGGCAATTGCGCTTCGGGCAAAGATTCGTGAAGAGCTTACCGCTGTTCTAAGGGAATACGACGCCATTATCACCCCTACTACTCCAACCACTGCATTTAAGATCGGAGAAAAATCAAATGACCCTGTGGCAATGTATCTGTCTGACTTGTTTACAGTACCTGCAAATATTGCGCAGCTTCCGGCAATATCTGTGCCATCTGGAAAGGACAGTAATGGACTACCATTTGGTTTTCAATACATTGGAGGTGAATTTTCAGAAAAAACACTGTTTGAACTAGCGCGAGTAGTAGAAAAGATACGTCCAGATATGCGATAATAGCAGTATGCAAGGACCACAACCAGTATTCCTCAATGTCGAATTCATTTTCTCCTGGCTCTGGGGGCATATTTTCAGTCCTCTCTTTTCTACAAACTTTCTTCTCCTTTTAAAATTCATCATGACATTACTCATTATTGCTGGCATTACGATCATTTTGTATTGTTTGGTACGCATTTATGAAATAAAACAAGAAGGAAAGAAAAAAGAACCAAAACCTGTCGCTACCCCTGTTGATGCGGTACAGACTCCATCGCAGCTCTCCACACTTCCTGGTGCTGCACCGGTTGCGCCTGTACGAAATGAGACCTGGGAAAATATCCGACTCAAACTCCTTGGAGAAAGCCCGAGCGACTGGCGGCTGGGTATTATCGAAGCAGATATATATTTGGATCGAGTGCTCGATAGCAAGGGTTACTATGGGGATACGCTTGGTGACAAACTCAAAAATCTAACCCCTGATAAGCTTCCATCACTACAGATAGCGTGGGAAGCACATAAAGTGCGCAACCGTATAGCTCATGACGGTGTGGATTTTTCACTCACCATGCCTGAAGCGCGCCGAACGCTCTCGTACTACGAGATTGTCTTTCGAGATCTGGAGGTGATAGCGTAGCTTGCGCCCACAGGGTATTTCTTGTAGTATGGTTCTACATTCTAAATATGTATAGCGGGGTAGAGAAGAGGTATCTCGTAAGGCTCATAACCTTAAGACCCACGTTCGATTCGTGGCCCCGCAACAATTCGGTAGGTGACATACCCGTGGTATCTCAAGTGCCGAAGAAAGTGTAAAAGTGACGATTCGGCCTACGGCCTCACAATGTCGTACTGCTGGAGTCCGATGGTACTTCCATCGACAAAAGCAAAGCAGCTTGCTTTTGTCGGCGTAGCTCAGTTGGTTAGAGCGTAGCATTCATAACGCTAAGGTCGGTGGATCATTCCCACCCGTCGACACCCGGCCCTAACAAGGCTCAGTTAACAATTTGCGGACGTAGCTCAACTGGTTAGAGCACCCGCCTGTCACGCGGGAGGTTGCGGGTTCAAGTCCCGTCGTTCGCGCAAA
>CBFIGQ010000027.1:0-1748 GCA_965662335.1 Minisyncoccia bacterium | reverse complement strand
AAAACACACGCCAAATTGATAGTGCTGAGGGTATTTTTAAAGACGCTTTAGGTGTAAGTGATTCAAGATGTTCTTATCCCAATGGTTACGATTATGACAACGAAGGAACATTGCATGCAACTTGGGTTTGGAGAGAAAATAGTCAAGGTGCAAATCACGATTTAGTGTATGTATATAGTAAAGATAAAGGAAATACATGGAAAAATAATGTAGGAAAATCTTTAAAGGAAATTCCTCAGGTTAATTCAGAAGGAATTGTTGTAGCTCCTATTCGTAGAGAGTTGGGG
Organism: Minisyncoccia bacterium; assembly: GCA_965662335.1. GTDB lineage: Bacteria > Patescibacteriota > Minisyncoccia > Phycocordibacterales > UBA9973 > UBA4124. The sequence continues at coordinate 1,461 of CBFIGQ010000027.1, read as the reverse complement.
TTAATGAATGATCACGGGCAAGCAATTGATTCTAAAAATCGTATACATGTTGTAATGTACCATAGTACTGAGAAAACTATTAAAGACTCAGGTAGTGTTTTAGGTGCATCACGCTGGGGGCCAGGAGAGGCAAGGCGTTATCACCACTACTGGAGAGACGTTAATGGACAGTGGCAACATTTTGAAATGGATCTTAAGGTAGGAAACCGACCAAAAGTATTTGTTGATAACCAAGATAATTTAATTATGATTTATGCAGGTAGTAATAATTTAGTTATTGAAAATAATGATCAAGATAATAGAGATTTAATAATTGCAGTGGCTACAGCTAAAAATAATTGGAAAGATTGGCATATTCAACATACAGTAAAAGGACCTTATATGAATGATATGTTAGGTGATTTTTATCGTTGGAAAGAGGAACGTATTTTATCTGTGATACTTCAAGATGTTCCAAATGGGAACAAAGAATCGAGTACTTTAAAAGTAGTAGATTTAATTTTCAAATAAATATAAAATTAGAATATAGTTAAGAGAAAAATGGCTAAAAAATCTCTTTTCAAAAGTTAAAATAATTAAACAAATGAGAAGTCTATTCATTTTAATCTTAGTAGCGTTTATATTTTCAAACTGTAATCAGTCAAAGCAATCTAAACAATTAAAAGCGGTCCAGAGAAAAATAAATAAAGTTGAGCAACCTATTGTTGTTCAGTTTATTATTGATGGACTGATGAAAGATGCTGTAGAAACAGCTATTGAAGCAGGAGCTGAGAACTTAAAATATTTTGCTGAAAATGGAGTTGTGGTACAAGACGCGTATTCTAATAGTCCGGTAGGTAGAGTAAAATTACCAGATGGTAGTGAACCCTGGGGAGGTGCATCACCACCAAATATTGGTATGCATACAGGAACGCATGTTTTTGAAACACAAGATTTAGATGATATTTTTTTATCAGCAAAACGAAAAGGAATTAAATCTGTTTATGTTGGTGGGCATACCTTGTATGATGTTTTTACAACAGCAAATTTTTATTATGCAGAAATAATGCCCGACACTAAAGTAGTTGACTTAGCCATAAAACATATCAAGAAAGATAGTGCAAGATTAGTGCGTTTGCATTTACAAGAAATTAGAAGTTCTTGGAAAGGTCCACAAGGAAAAACAAATCCAGATTCTAAATATGTTAAAGCAATTTTAAATGCTGATGCTGAATTAGGAAAGCTTGTTACATTTTTGAAAAAAGAAGGTTTATGGGAAACCTCATTTTTTATTATATCAGCAGATCACGGTATGGGAACTTTAAAAAAGAGTAATCACCTTTCAGAACAATTATCTTCTTGGCAGATTTATATGAATTTTTATGGACCAAGTGTAAAAAAAGGAGCAAAAATTCCTTATGCTGAATCGCCCGATGTGGCTTTAATGACTAATTATTTTATGGATTTACCACCATTAAAAGG
>CBFIGQ010000026.1:0-5993 GCA_965662335.1 Minisyncoccia bacterium | reverse complement strand
CGCATTTGCAACAGTAACTACTACATCTGTGTCCAATGGATATGGTCCCATTGTTATAATGCCACTAGTTGTTACGTTTTGTAGTGGAGTACTTTGGTTGTCTGTAATATTTAAGCTTAATGCATCTCCTATACTAGTTATATCAACGTTAACAAAAAATTGATTGTTTCCTGCACTACAGTCAGTAGTTGTAGAAAAGTCTACTACAGGATTAATACAAGTTGCACAAGTTACTGTAACTGTTAATGGTGTATAGCCTTGAGAACCACAATCAAAGACGCCATCTGATTGCACAGTAAAAGAAATAGTGTCTCCTGATGATTGATAAGTCAACCCTGAAACATCTCCATTATTTCCATATGGCGTAAGTGCATTAAGGTCTGTTGTTCCGTCTGTATCAAATACGATTAATTCATCCCATCCTTGTTCTACTTGACCAGAGTTAAATGTGATATTTAATGCTGTCCCATCCGTAGAGCTAAATGTAAAGATGTTTGTATCGTTACTTTCATAACAGTAGTTAATTGTTTGTGGTCCATCCGTCGCACAATCTAAAGTAAAGTTAAATTGTAATAATGTTGAAAAGGTAAACGGTCCAGCCCAAGTACTTGTATCTGCACCACAAACCGATTGTATGTAAATCTCGTAATCGGTTGCTGGATTTAATCCTGTCTCTGAAATTGTGGTTGTTGTTACTAACGTACCAGAAGTTGGTATTCCTGTTCCTGCTGGTTGTATAACATAATTCCATTCTGTCTCTGTTCCATTTGATGTCCAAGATATATCTGCTGAAGTTTCAGTAATTGATGTTGCAGTAATGTTACTTGGTGCTACACAAAACGTACCACAAGCTTCTACTCGCACTTGGTCAATTGCCATATCACTTTCCCAAGTATCTCCTGTTCCTACATAGCTAATTTCAATATATACTATCTGTCCTAAGTAGGCGTCTAAATTAACACCAATAGGTACCCAAGCTTCATCTGCTGTTGATTGGTAATCGCCTATCCAAGTATACTCGGTAGTAAAAGGTCCTGTTTGAGAGGTACTAACACCAATATTCAAAGTTCCCATATTAGCACCAAATGCATGCATCCAAAACGATAATTCTGCACCATCTACTGCTGTAGATAAGTCTATTGCTGGTGTAATTGCAGAGGCTACGTTAGTTGTGTTTCCTGAACCTTCATATTCAAGGTGTGTTCCTGCATTTCCGTCCCACGTAATGTTCGGACCAGTTCCACCAGAGTTTCCATTAACGGTTGTGATATCCCACTCTCCATTAAGGTCTGCAAATGTTGTTCCTGTCCATCCTGCTGGCACATAGTTGGTGTCGTTACCAAAATCTTCTGTAAAGATAAAAGTAGATGCACCAGAAGTACATGTTACGCCTACTGGAGCAGGTGGTGGTGTATTTAAGGTTGTAAAGTTAATTGGTCCTGCCCAAACACTTAATCCATTACCACAATCAGAAAGAATATAAACCTCATTAACTGTACTTGCAGTTAACCCTGTTAATGTATAAGGATTGGTAGTAATAGGTGTTCCAGATCCCGTTGGTACTCCTGTACCTGCTGGTTGTACTACTATTTCCCAATTTGTTTCACCATTGTTTGCAGTCCATGATACATCTGCAGTTGTGTCTGTAATTGCGTCAACAGTTATACCTGTTGGAGCAACACAAAAATCACCACACGTTTCTACTCTCACTTGGTCAATTGCCATATCACTCTCAAAAGTGTCTCCTGTTCCTACATAGCTAATTTCGATATAAATGATTTGACCTAAGTAAGCGTCTAAGTTAATACCAATTGGTACCCAAGCTTCATCTGCTGTTGATTGGTAATCACCTATCCAAGTATATTCTGAAGTAAAAGGTCCTGTTTGAGAAGTGCTAACACCAATATTTAAGGTTCCCATATTATCTCCAAATGCATGCATCCAAAACGATAATTCTGCACCATCTACTGCTGTAGATAAGTCTATTGCTGGTGTAATTGCAGAGGCTACGTTAGTTGTGTTTCCTGAACCTTCATATTCAAGGTGTGTTCCTGCATTTCCATCCCACGTAATATTTGGACCTGTTCCACCAGAGTTTCCATTTGCGGTTGTAATATCCCAATCTCCATTGATATCAGCAAAAGTGGTTCCTGTCCATCCTGATGGTACATAATTAGTATCATTACCAAAATCTTCTGTAAAAATTATTGTAGAAGATGCGCCAGAAGCACAAGATACTCCTACTGGAGCAGGTGGTGGTGTATTTAATGTTGTAAAGTTTACTGGACCAATCCATACACTATACCCATCAGTACCGCAATTTGCTCTCACGTAAACTTCATATGGTGTGCTAGGTGTTAATCCTGTTGCTGGATATGGTGCGTTTAATGAGGTTACTACACCATCTGTTGTTGGCTCTCCAGTTCCTGCTGGTTGTATCCAAATTTGCCATTCTGTTTCTGTTGATCCAGCATCCCAAGTAATATCTGCTGTTGTATCTCCTGTCGCAGTTGCTGTTACAGCTAATGGATCTGGACAAGATGGTACTGCGCGTACTTGAAAATTATCTACAAATACGTCGTTATCTGTTGGATCATCAACTGTACCCTCTGATGCTCTAATACCAAACTGAGCAGTAGTACCAGAATAAGCAGTTAAATTTTGTACTACATGTAATCCTGTTGCAGGAATCACTGATGTTGCATCAAAAGTTTCTAATACAGTCCATGTTGTACCATTATCTGTAGTAATCATTAATTCTACTGTATCATCAGATCCTAAAGTTCCTGCGGTAGTTGTACTACCAAAAGTCATAACTCCAAAATCAAATTCTACCTGATAAGGAACACCTGTTAAGTCAATTTCTGGACTTAGCAGCCAATCACTTTTTTCTGCTAACCATAGGTTGATTTTATAAGCTCCAGTGGTACCATTGTTTAAATACCCATCTTGAGTCCATGAAGAAGTTCCTAGGTCTGTAGGACCTGTTGTTGAATCTCCATTATTAGCTACTTCCCAACAGTTTGCTGGAATGCTTGTAAAGTCTTGTAAATATGTTGGTGTAAATATTGCACAGTCGGTTGTAAAAGTTATTGGACCTGTCCAAACACTTAAGTCTGCACCACAATTGGCTCTAACATACACTTCGTAGTCTGTAGCAGGAGTTAAGGTATTATCTGTATATAATGTATTGTCTGTTGCTGGAGAACCTGCTCCAGTTGGAGCTCCTGTTCCAGCTGGTTGAACAGCTACTTCCCAAGCAGCTTCTGTCCCTCCTAAGGTCCAAGATAAATCTACAGATGTAGATGTTACTGCATCTAAAGTAAGTCCTGAAGGATTTGGACATGTAGCGTTGTATATAAGCACATTGTCAATTAGCCAATACCAAGCCCAAGAATCGGCATCATTATATATAAATCTAACTTGCATGTTAGCGTTAGCATAGGCTGTAATATCGATATGTTGTTGGTCAGGTGCATTAAAATTACCTGCTGATGCGGTTTGATTTAAGACTTCTACCCAAGCAGTACCATCATAAACTTCTACTATAGCATTGTCTGCTCCAATATTTCTGTAATATTGGTCAAAATCTAGAAATAGTGCAGTTGCTGCCGAAGCATCAAAAACAGGAGACGTTAACGTTTCTAATAATAAAGTCCCGTTTCCGTTTGCATCACTATCTGCTATAGCTGCATTTGTGCCATCTAAGCTTGAAAAACCTCCTTGAATTCCAGAAATCCATGAATCACCTGTTGCTGCTCCTGCATCTGTTATCGTCCAGGTTGCAGGTATGGAGGCATTAAAATTTTCTTGTAAATAAGTTTGTGAATTAGCTTGCCATCCTGTTAGTAGAAATAGTAAAGCTAAAATGAACGTAGTTTTTTTCATTTTAATGAGATTGGGTGTTAGTTTATTTTTTTGAAAACCTTGCGAAAAACACAAGTTGGTTATTTAAAGGTATACTTTTATTAAGAATAATTTAACACAGATAGACGTAATGCGTTTTTTTTCGACGAAAAGAGCATTAATTGTTAAAATTGTAAGATTTATATATGGTGTTTAGAATATTATTTAGAAATTATCACGTTTCTTTTTATTTCATTGCCAAATTCATCGACTACAACAAGTGAATGTTCTCCAATTTCGGGCTTAATTGCGATATCATGAATATCTGTAGTTTGACCAATGTAAGTTTTGTCTATATACCAAAAAAGAGTGCTATTTTTTTTAGAATGTGCAACTTTTAAAACGAGTTCATTCGTCGTTTCGTTAAAATCCTTAGGTAGATAAATAGTACTTTCATTTTTGGGATAAATAAATTGCATTGTGACTTCATTTTCACCTAAACAATCAAATCTAAAAGTTGGAAGTGATTTATAAAATGGATTCTTTTTTTTATAATAGTATTCCATTAAAGGAGGAAGTGTAAACCAAGATTGAGTGTTAATGTTATTTAGATCTTCGCAAGAGGTATTAACCTGATAAGTGTTTGTTTTGTCTAGGTGAATTAACTTATGATAAGGACACGGTTTTGTTTTAAGACCACTTAGTTGTACGTGTTGAAGCTCTGTATCTAAACAGTTAAGCGAGGCTCTGTAGCCACTAAGTCTACAGATTCTAGTTTCTTGCATTTCATCAAAAGGTTTTTTAAACCATTGACTATTTGGAAGCGCATCAAATACGTCAAATAAAATTGGAGCTGCAGATTGTACGCCAACTAATCCTGGTCTACCTTCTCCGTCAGCATTACCTACCCAAACACCTACAACATAATCTTTGGTTGTACCAATTGCCCAAGCATCTCTAAAACCGTAGCTAGTACCTGTTTTCCAGGCGATTTGTTTAGAATTGTCAAAAAACTCCCAATTGTCATCGCCTTCTGGTCTGTTTACCTCCTTTAAACTTTGATACGTTAGATAGATTGAGGCAGCATCAAAAAGTGTTTTTTGATTAGTTTTTTTTCCAAAATCAATGGTTTGCGAGTCGTAGAAAGTAGGTTCGCAAAATTCATTAGAAAAATACTCACTTGAAGTGTCGTTAAAATGATTAATGGTTGAAGAAAATGCTGCATAACTTTTACATAAATCCCATAAATTACTTTCTGCTCCACCTAAAATTAAGGATAATCCGTAATGATTTGCATTATAGGTTATGTCTTTTAGTTTTAAATCTTTTAGATAATGATGAAATCTATCTAAACCAAACGCTTGTAACATTCTAACCGCAGGAACATTTAAAGAGCGTGATAAAGCGCGTTTTGCAGGAACAGCTCCATCAAATTCTTTATTAAAATTTTCGGGACTATAATTTCCAAATTGAGAAGGTATGTCTGCAACTAATGTGTTAGGAAGTATGTCTCCTGCATCAAGCATAGCAGCATATAAAAAAGGTTTTAATATACTACCAGTACTTCTAGGCTTGTTAATTATGTCTACATTTTTTTGATGAGCTTTGTCTGTTGGAGCGTTACCAACATAGGCTAAAACTTTCCTAGTTTTAACGTCTAAAACTAAAACAGCAATGTTATATATTTCATTTTGTTTTAAAATGTTATAATGATTAGAAACAATGCTGTTTACTTGTTCCTGAAGTTGTTTTTGAATTGTTGTTTTAACTCGTTCTCCTTTATTAGTTTTTGAAATAGTTTGTAGTAAATGAGGTGCTGTTTGTGGTAATGGATATGGTTTTTGTGGCAAGATTTCAGCTAAAGAAAGAGTATAGGTTAATGAATCAATAGTATTGTTTTCTAATAATTTTTTTAATAACCTATTGCGTTTTTCTAGTAATTTTTTTTGATTTTTACCTGGGTAAATTAGGCTTGGTGCATTGGGTAAAACAGCTAAAGTTGCGCTTTCTGCCCATGATAAATCATGAGCATTTCTGTTATAATAACGCCAAGATGCAGCATCTATACCAACAACATTTCCGCCAAAAGGCGCATGACTTGCATAAAGCGATAATATTTTTTCTTTACTATGCCTTAACTCTAATCT
>CBFIGQ010000025.1:0-2266 GCA_965662335.1 Minisyncoccia bacterium | reverse complement strand
CCAGAGACCGTTGCAAATTTTTGATTACACCTTTGGGGCAAGGGTTAAACAAACGTCGACCGGGGATTACAATCGTAAACTTTTCATAGAATATGTAGCGGTAGGTGAAGAGGTTGATGGTGACAACTATGTTTTTCTTGATCAAGGAAGCGGTGAATTTGAACTATCGAAAGAAAATAAACGTTCCTATGAAATCAGAGGGAATCCAGTTCGGATTATGCGCATTGCCTATCGGGATACCGCTCCTGTGCGGGGCACGAAATATGGTGGCTATCTCGTTACGATCAAGGATGAACGCGGCAACATCATCGCCTACAATGCCTCTCACGAGTTCCTGTACGAAAACTTGTCGAATCTCAAAAAACTGAAGCCGAATAACCACTTCGACAGGAACTGCGAACGCACGATCCCGGCGCGCCCGACGGAAGACAGCCGCGGCCCCGGCGCGGTGAATGGAAACGGATAGATTCCAATTTCAGTTATTATTGTGGTGGCCAAATGCTTTACGCGCTCCCTCGTTCCTCGGGAGGCACGTCCTGCAAAAATACCTTTGAAATCAAGGCACTGGGTTGGTGTAGGACGTGACTCTTTCGCGAAGAGAAAGGTCGCGTATTAGACCACCGGATTACTAATAAAATATTTCGTGGCTGGCTGATTGACTCAAGTTGGTGCCATATATAGTGTTTCCAGCAATGAAAGCGAGCGAAGAAAATCCGTATCCCAAAACCTTCGAAGAATTCTTAGAGTGGTTTCAAAGCGAGGAGGATTGCCGCCGTTATTTGGAGTGGATCCGCTGGCCATGCGGCTTTATCTGCCCACGATGCGGTTCGGATGAGTTTTGGAGAACTGATCGGAAGTTGATCCACTGTAAAACGTGTAGTCATCAAACATCCGCTACTGCAGGAACCGTTTTCGAAGATACGCGCAAACCACTATTATTATGGTTTCATGTTATCTGGTTGATGATGGCTCAAAAGACCGGATTAAGTGCCCGCAATCTGTGCGATACTTATGGTTTTGGAAGTTATCAGACGGCTTGGGCCTGGTTACACAAACTGCGCAGTTCAATGATTCGAGCCGGACGAGAACAGTTAACTGGCCGCGTCGAAGTTGACGAAACATATGTCGGAGGCCGCAGAACTGGGAAGAGGGGCCGTGGAGCAGAAGGTAAAGTATTGGTTCTCGTGGCTATAGAGGGAGCTTCTGCGCAACTTGGGCGAGTGCGTTTTAGATGTGTTGAGAGGGCTGATGAAACCAATGTTTTAACCTTTGTTCAGGATTATGTATTGCCGGGGGCGGCGGTGGTTACGGACGGATTGCCTTCCTATAACAAATTAACGCACATGGGATATGACCATCACTCGCATGTGATGGCGAGCGGAGAGGAGTCGTCTCGTAAGGAACTTGATCATGTTCATCTGGTTATCTCACTGCTGAAAAGATGGCTTATTGGAACTCATCAAGGCGCAATTAAGCCGGAACACCTGCAATCGTATTTGGATGAGTTTGCTTTTCGGTTCAATCGGAGGCTTTCCACTCATCGAGGGAAACTGTTTCATCGACTCATGCAGCAATCGGTCACTTTGCGGCCTCAGAATGTGAAAGATCTTTACACTCCCAAACCACAAGATGTAGAGGGCACTTGAGTCAATCAGCTAAGCACGTTAGGGAATATCACTTCGCGTCGGAAAAGCTTCCGCTCAAGCGCCCCGAAGACGCCCCGGTCGACCTCAACCGAATCCATCACAGCCTGCACACCTCGGCCTCTGCCTCACCTTCTCCATCAGCCTCGGACTCAGCGCAAGGCTCACCGCCCAGGCGCTCGAACGCGTCTTCGGGATCCGCATCTCGCACCAGACCGTCGTCAACTACATCAAGGCCGCAGCCTGCCAGCTCACCGACTTTACCGATGAAAACAGCCCCGTTCCCGAAGGAACCTGCGCGGCGGACGAAACCTATATCAAGGTCGGTGGGAAGACCCGCTACACCTGGCTTGTCATCACCGAAACACGGCGGGCCATCTGCGGCTACAACCTCTCCGAAACCCGGGGAGCCGAACCTGCGCTCGGACTGATTCAAAGCATGTGTGGTCCGCCGGGCGCGCCCAAGGCCAAAGCCTTCGAACTCGTCACCGACGGCCTGCCGTCCTACGACAGCGCCACCATCGCCTACAATACCGCCGCCATCAAAGAAGGCGGAGAAGCGATCTTGAATAAGCGCACTGTCATCGGACTCAAGAACCTCGATCCAGAAAGCGAAACCTACC
>CBFIGQ010000024.1:0-20073 GCA_965662335.1 Minisyncoccia bacterium | reverse complement strand
ACTGTCTATGTTGTATTTTTGTGCAAGCTGTTCGAAGCGTGACTGTTTATGGGTGCGAGTATGAAGTGGTGTGCGTCCAACTGTATCCGTTGCAGTAATTTCAGGCATAGTTGCCGCAAACGCTCCTGTAGAATTAAACCACAAGATATAGGCGAGCATACCACCAGTAGCAATAATTTTTTTCATAATTCAAAAATGTCAATTAGTTGTAAACCCAGGATTTCAGGTGAGATCCATCGTATTACCCTGTACTTCTACTATACCATTTTCTCGTTATCCACACCCAAACTAGACCAATTGCTTTAGGAAAGTCAACAAAAAAGCTGCAATATGCAGCTTTTTTGTTTACGCAGCGTTTTTAAGCTTTTCAGCATCTGCCTTTGAAAGGAATTTGAACATATTTCCTCCACACTGTGCACACTGACCTTTTGCAGAAAATCGATTGTTTTTCTCTTCAATTTTTACATTTGTCATAGTTTGCATGGTCGGCTTGTTGTTTGCATCGCGACACTTCATGCAGAGTGCTTTCAAATCTTGCATAGAATAAAATCAATTACTTAATAAGTGAACCTTTTCTTTATACCACAAAATTCAACAATATGAAAGGTTTTTACTCAGTACAAGCACCCTTTACAAAAGTAAAGGATGTATCATAACTAAGATTTGAAAGGTCTTTGAGTGATTCTCTATTGCCCTCCATTGCTACATCCCCAAACCCTTCCTGAAAGCCCGTATCCACTTTTTTGAAGGCTACCTGGCGTATTGAGTGCATGCCTTCTGAATCAAATTCATAGTCTCCAACGAGCATCTCATTTGCGTACGTTCCTACAAATGAACCACTCGAGCTATCTTTTTGATAGTTTTTAAATGACAAGGATCCAGCCACTTCTCCATTATTTTCTGAGTCGATTGTGAGCTTATATACATCCTTTCCCAGGTTTGCTTGATAGCAACCAACAATAGTACTTACTTGGTTTGAAACATTATGTTTCTTTGTTCCGAGTATTATTGCGCCGATTATAACAATAAGCGCGATGATAGTTATAGCTGTTTTCATAGTATGTCAGTATTATCTGATAATAGTGCACTTATTTATACTATCTTTCTTCCACTAGCGAAACAAGTATGAAAAACTTGCATTATTATGAATATATGGTATAAATATAAAAAACCCTTTTTATGGCAAGAACGTACTTAATAACAAGAACGGCACTGTATGAGAAAAAAGCGAATCTCATGCACCGCAAAAGAAACAGTATCGTCATTATTTCAGCTATAATTTGTATAGCAGGCTTTGCTATTAAAAACATTTTTGGCACTTGCCTGTTAACTGCCTGTGTTTGCGGTGTCATTTTTCCTTTTGCATACATCAAGATCTGTAAAATTACCGCAGCAAATTTTCGCAAACTCCTCGTATAGATTGAAATTATATTCCAGTCTGTAAGAGTTTAACCTTCTCCATTCGGGGAAGGTTTTTTATTGTATGTTCCCTTTTAAGTGCATCACTGCGACCTTTACATTCTTCTGTGTACACAACGCGTACCGGTGATCGAGTGCGAGTATATTGCGCGCCACCGGGACGCTTCCCATTGTGTTGTTCCACACGCCTATTGATATCATTTGTGATACCAGTATAGAGCGTGCCATCAGAACACTCAAGTATATATACTAGATACCTATCCCTTTCGCGCTGCATCTATGGCTGCCACATCTATTTTCTGCATCGTCATCATCGCATCAAACGTGCGCTTGCTCTCTGCACCTCCCGCAGCGAGCCCTTCTGAGAGAGTGCGCGGTGTGATCTGCCATGACACGCCCCACTTATCCTTACACCATCCACAGTCGCTCTCTTTCCCGCCATTGCCGACTATCGCATTCCAGTAGCGATCTGTTTCTTCTTGATCTTTGGTCTCAATCATAAATGAGAACGCCTCGCTTTGAGGAAACATAGGTCCGCCATTAAGCCCCATGCAAGGAATGCCACATACCGTAAAGGTAACGGTGAGCACTTGTCCTGCCCTTCCATCTGGGAAGTCACTCGGCGCGCGAAATACCCCCGTAACTTTGCTATCCGGAAATGTCGCCGCATAAAAGTTTGCAGCCTCCTCTGCGTCCTTATCAAACCACAAGAAGATGTTGACATGCCAAAATGTATACATCACTCCAATTACCCTCATACGATTTATACGACTCTGAAATTTTATCTAAGAGAGGATAGTTATATACATCTTTCATGCCTGCATTTTACCATTTAATGTACCGATTGACCCCTCTAGGTCGCTGGGTACGATTTTCATGACTGCTACCCGACAGGGACTCGAACCCCAATTAACGGTGCCAGAAACCGTTGTCCTACCATTAGACGATCGGGTATTGATCGCGTGCCCTACTATACCTGAAACTGGACTTTTTTTCAATTAAAAAACCCGTGGTGTACACGGGTCTTCATACATTACTTTGTCTTCCCATACAGTGGAACTTTATACGACCGGTTGCGTGCGCGAACTTTATACACAGGCTCGCTGCCACCAAAAGTGTCTGACGATACAGAAATTCTTTTACGCGCCCATTGTGAAGAGAGACTATATGCTCCTTCGCTTGAATAATGAAATACTGCTGGGGGTAGTGCAGTGGCATTTTTTGCTTCCGGCACTTCTGGTACCTCATTATTTCTATCGATGTAATTTAATCTTGCATCAATAAGTGCACGAGGGTCGCGAGTACTACGCATAGACATAACAATTAGTTTAAAAGTTTTGAAATAAAGTTGTTTTGAATAAGGTTTTTTATAGTTATACCATTTTCAAATATTTTGTCTATCTTTCAAAAAAGCCAGGGTTTTCCCTGGCCGACCTGCTAAATCCTGATTCTCTGAAAGATTTCTAACACAAGCATATCCTTACTCGTAAGTCTGTCATAAAAATACAGCGAATGTCTTTCAATCATGCGAATGAGCTTTTTGGGATACGCAGGGTCAGTAGCATATTTACACGCACGCAGGCCATATGCCCATGATACGTAATCCGTTTGATTTATCGAAAACAAAGGTTTATATCTCTTTGTTTTCAAGAAATCTGAATGATCGCGATATGATTCTTCAGCACACCGATATGCACGATACCGGTCTTTGGAGCGCTCTAGGCGGTCATAGTGTTTCCGACTTACGGAACCATTCCAATGGAAGGCCTTGATCGCAAAATGATTGTTTGCACTTACGGCAAGCTCGCTTTGCCCACTCCCGCTCTCAAGTATTCCTTGTGCAAGAATAATTGACGCAGGAATTCCAGTTCGCTCCATTTCACTAACAGCGAGTTTGGCGTACGTCATTATGTACTCGCTCGGTGTTTGTGCGTGTGCGTACCTACCACACAAACTGAGGCTCGCGATGAGCCAGATGGGTAATCTTTTCATGCGTAACGTTTTGCGAAACCCTACACTATATAGCTGTATTTGTCAACTACCATCCCTTTCCCGCGAGTACTATTGCCGATACAACTGCAATACCGAGACCTATCTTCTGAGAAAAGGTCAGTTGTTCTTTGTTTTTAAAAAGTCCAAGTAGTACCGCAATAATGATGTAGCTCTCTGAAAGCGCGACAGCGATCCCAATAGGTGCGAGTGTCATCGCCAAGGCAAATGCGATCCATGCGCCATTATCCAGTAGCGCCATGCGCAGAGTTCCTCCAGGGTGTGAGGAAATGGATTTCCAAGTACTGCCAAGTAGACCGTGCCACCATAAATACACAAAAGAGATACCAAAGAGTACAGCGGAGGTATAAAAATTTGTGACAAATGGGTCACTCAGTCTGGAAGAAAGGCCGATCATAAAGTTTGCACCACCCATAACTATAGCTGAAACAAGTGCAATAAGTGCCGCCCGTTCAAAAAGCATTTTGCGAACCATTCCCCACTTCTGTATAGAAATGAGACAAAGGCCCATGATAAGAAAAGCAATTGTTATGAGCGTGCCTAAGGCGAGTGATTCTTTCAGCACTAAAAATGCGAGAAAAACTGACGAAATAATTTCTGTTGACCAAATAGGTTCTACAACTGAAAGTTTCCCTTCCTTTAGTGCCTCAAATTCGAGAAGCGCTCCAAACAGTAGTACTACGCTCGCAAGAGTAAGAATAGTAATAGTTTGTGGAGCGCTAATCAATAGATGTATAGTCGTATGAAAAGCAAACGGTAAAAGTATGAGTACCCCAAGCCCGGAAATGATACATAAGGTTTCCCAGTTTCCGAGCGTTCGCGTAGACTTTTGAATAAAATAATCTCCAAAACCCCATGCAAACATGGCGATAATTGCGAATACTATTCCAAAAGTGTTCATACTCTATACGTTGAGATAGCGACGCACTGCGAGATAGCTTGAGATGCCTCCGAGAAAGAGTCCGATGAGTAGTACTGATCCTCCAATAGAGAAGAAGTGATGTGTGTAGTAGGTGTATAGATTCATACCGATAGCACTGGAGAGGTGGGTACCGAGGAGGTATGAGAGCGGTAGGAAGATAGCAGTAACAATGACAAAGGCAAAGAATCCATACAGGAGTCCCGCAACAATAAATGGGGCGCGCACATATGCCGGACTTGCACCTACAAGTCGCATGATACCGATCTCTTCTTTGGCCATGTAAATAGTAAGGCGCACTGTAGTAAACACAATGATGATAGAAATGAGTGCGAGCACAAGAGTAACTGCAAAGCCAATGTCTTGGGCGTTTTTGATGAGGTTGTTGAGACGATCAATGACCACTTTGTTTTGTGAGTAGTTGATACGCTCGATGATCTGCGCGTTTGCGCGTGCGATATCATTGTCGCCCTCAAGTACACGAGCGATAGACTCATACTGTGTTGAATCCTTTGCCTTTATTTGAAGCGATCCACCAAACGGATTGTCTCCGAGCTCTTCGAGTGCCTGGATAGTGAGATAGTCATCTTGGTGCCGCTCACGAAACTGCACTACCTGGTCATCTGCAGAGTTGTAGGTCACTGATGCGACCTCGGGAAGCTTTTCGAGCTCGGACTCAAGCGACAGAATGCTTTCTTCGGGTGCATCTACCGAAAAATACACGGCAATGTCTACACGCTGCTGAAGTTGAGTGATCCCATTTTCGAGTACTGCCCGAAAGAGGAAGATACCAGTCGCAACAGAGAGTGTAATAGTCGTCACTAAAATAGCAGCGTATGACACTAAAGAATTTCGACGGAAATTGATCCATCCACTGCGTAGTACTCGTTGTAGTCTGACCCAAAACATATGATTAGTATACTATGATTTTATCTTTCGCTCCTCATCTCCGACAACGCGACCTTTTTGCATGGTAATAATACGCTTGCCGACTGCATGGATAAGGAGCGGATCGTGTGTAGTAAGAATCACGGTTGTACCGAGGTCATTGATCTTTTTTAAAATATGAATGACTTCTTTGGTATTTGCTTCGTCGAGGTTGCCAGTTGGTTCATCTGCAATGAGAACTTCTGGTTGATTGATAATGGCACGCGCGATGGCAAGGCGCTGCTTCTCTCCCCCTGAGAGCTGGTTGGGGAAATGGAACATGCGGTCTTCTAGGTCAACGAGCTGCAGCACATGTGGCACATCTGAGACTATTTCCTCATCACTCTTTCCGGCCGCCTCCATTGCAAAGGCAATATTTTCGTATGCAGTTTTTGAGTTAAGGAGTCTAAATTCTTGAAAGACCGTACCCACACGACGACGAAGCTGTGTGGTTTGCAAACGACTGAAGCTCTCAATCGCAATGTTTTCAAAAAGCACACTTCCTTCGGTAGGATGCTCTTCTGCGAGAATCATTTTGGTAAGGGTTGTCTTGCCGGCACCTGACGGACCAACAATAGTGACAAATTCTCCCGTACCGATTTCAAGATTTACATTTTCGAGCGCCACAGCGCCGTTGGGGTATACCTTTGATACGTTTACGAACTTAATCATGAGTTTTTAGTATAGCATACACAGTTTTTGCTTACGCAAGCTCTTTCTCTGCTTCAATAAACTCATCTATGTTGCCTTCTTCGAGTATTTTTTCCACATTACCTGTCTCTACACCCGTGCGATGATCCTTCACCATTTTATATGGATGAAGGACATATGAACGAATCTGATTGCCCCACTCAATATCAGTGGTCTTTGAAATCTGCATGCCTTGTGCGAGCGCTCGCTCTTCTTCTTCACGCCTCTTAAAAAGTTTACCCTTGAGAAGCTCAAGCGCGCGATCGCGGTTTTGCTCCTGGCTCCGTTCAGTAGTCACATGTACTGCAATACCTGTAGGAATATGCACCATGCGCACTGCAGTCTCGCGTTTATTTACATTTTGTCCACCAGGGCCACCAGCGCGCGCAAATGACACGTCAAGGTCGCTTTCCGGGATCACAATATCTGTGTCAGACTTTGTAAGAACCGGCGTTACTTCAACGAGAGAAAATGATGTTTGGCGTTTTCCATTAGCATTAAATGGCGAGATGCGCACCAGTCGGTGCACGCCGCTCTCGTGTTTGAGTGTGCCATATGCCCCTTTGCCTGCAACCTCAATTGTGATGTTGCGGTAGCCCCCATGGTCGTTCTCGCTTGCGTTAATAACTGAGAACCCCCACCCTTTGCGCTCGATATATCGAGTATACATTCGCAGCAGCATTGCACTAAAGTCCTCTGCGTCATCACCTCCTGCACCAGAAAATATCGTGAGCACTGCATTGCCTTTGTCGTATTTCCCTACGCCTTCAAGCGCGTCTTTGAGCTCTCCAAGCTCTTTTATCATTGCTTGCGCCTTGGGCACATCATTCCAAAAGCTACCGTCCATCATTGCGGTTTCGATTTCAGTAATTCGCTGTTGAATTTGATCTTTTTGCATGAGCCACCTCCGAGGATCGAACTCGGGACCTACGGTTTACGATACCGTTGCTCTACCAGCTGAGCTAAGGTGGCAAATATACGGTATCCTACCTTATTTAATAGCCTTTTTGAAGGCATAGTTGACAATATAAAATATCGTAGTATATTCAAATTAATAAATAAGTTAATTATGAAAAGGATATCTGCCCTCGTGCAGCAACTGTATCTTTTACTCAGAGAAAAGATACGCGGCGAAAAAGACTTTAAGCGATTTTTAAACTTCATCGCAAGCTAAAATAGTAGATCCGGTCACTCCGGATCTTTTTTATTTCTTCTCAAAGTAACACACGACTGAGCGGCGCTTTGCGGGCTTGCCCTTGATGTGGTGCTTGCCAGAGAGTTCCTTTTTCATCAAAATAAAATCTTTATCAAATGAAGTAGCGAGCGCTTCATCAGTCCATACATACTCGTACACTTTCATTTTTGGATGAATGTACGCATTCTCTTCTCCTGCTCCATGCTTTGCGAGAAGTTCCTTGGTGTGACTGTCGCGCTCTGCATAGAACGACTTGAAAAAGAGCACACCCTGAGGCTTCAAGACGCGCGCGACTTCCTTAATGAAGCGCTCGCGCTCAACATTCTTAAGGAAGTGAGATGCCATTGCATCAATGACGAGATCTACGCTTTCGTCTTTTAAAGGAATGAGTTCGTCGAGTGATCGAACTTTAAAAGTGAGTTTGCTTCCCCACTGCTGCTTGGCAGCATTTTTTTGCGCCTGATCTATCGCTTGATCGGAAATATCAAAACCATAGCCGCTTACGCGAAACATATCATTTAGCCATAATAAATTGCGGCCATTGCCACACCCCGCATCGAGTACTACAGTATCAGGACGAAACACATCCTTGCCATATTCCTTCATCATCCATCTGACGCATTTCACCAAGTCTGCCGACACCTCATCCGACAGTGCAAACATCCCCGGGTCCTTATACTCCTTATTCCAAAATTCCTTGAGCCGCTTTTCGTTCATATAGTACTTGACACTCTATCAGAAAATCGTTGTATGACAACCTACTGACCGCCCATGACACTGCGTGTCCTTGGGCCTACATACCCAATAGTTGGAGTGATATTATTTGTTTTTTGATATTTGATAACTGCAGCCTTTGTAAGCTTTCCAAAAAGTGTTGTTTCCTTTCCTGGTGAACCTAGCCCTGATTGAGCAATCACAAATCCGTGGGTATTTAGAAACTTCTGTAGCTCCCGTACGTCTTCTCCTACCAATCCGAGATATAGATCACGGACAGCACTCGTCGCAGCTACATGCGCAGGCGTCCCAGAACCGGTAGATACGGCAGGCATAGCAGTACGATACTCATTCGCAAGAGATGCTGCAGCAGCCGTGTTTCCTTGTTTGATTAGATTTTGGATACGCCCCTCCAAGCTTACTCCACTTGTTCCTGAACGCGCTGGTAAAAGGTTTCCGAACAGTGCAAATACCGAAAAATTTGGTGTTGTACACGTGATAGTATTTGCTGACGTGTTTACACTACAATCACTTAGTGCTTCCCACACACCTCCGTGGTAGTGATAGAGCCAGAGCGAAGATTCATCAAGGCCACTCACATCGGTATCGGTATAGGTATAGGTAATTGTTACTGGAGTATCAAACGATTCGACAAGTGTAGTACTGTCGACAAGTGCGCTAACAATAAAAGCAATACCTCCGGCACTCTCAAGTGATGTAGTGGGCTTTCCGAGGGCGGTCACAATACTAGGCATATCCGTTGCCTTGATCTGAATCGTAACTGATGATGCTTCTGTTGTGAAATTACTTGACGTTGCAATAGAAAGTGTCCTCCCTGAGTCCGCAAGTGTAGTAGTTGCATCACTCGTTGCATCAACAAGAGTTTCAGACGTAGTGGTTGGAGTTGACCCACTACAGCCAGTTGTCATAACAGTCGTCCCGCTTCCTGTGCGAGTGTTTGCAAATCCATCCGTTGAGACCGGCCTATAGTAATAGACCGTACAGGAAGCAAGGTCACTGAGTGTAACCGAGTGTGACAATACTCGACTTGAAGTATCTGTCTCACTCGTGTTTGCACTGTATGAATTGTCTGGCGCATACAAGAGCTTTGTGGATGCAGTCTCGTTGGTATCCCAGGTGATAGTGATGTTTGTATCAGTAGACACTGCTTGAATGTTACTGATGATCGGTGCAGTCGTGTCGCTCGTCGTGAATACCCATATGGTACTTGCAGTGATTCCTTCAAAAAAATTATTACTTACGTCTTTAAATGCAGTGTTTGGTATAACGACGTAGTACTGTGTCCCTTCAGAAAGCGTCACACTTGGTGTGATCGTGATAGACGATGTACCACTTCCAGAAACTTGTGAGCCACTCGCATCTATTGTATCGACAATACTATCGTCAGATACTTTTTTGATTAAAATATCTCCAGTTTGCTTGGTAACTGTTTTACTAAATCCTACAGTAAGTGTTGTGCTTGGACTCACATTTATTGCACCATTGCTTGGAGAAAGTGCTGTGACTGCTGGCACATCCGCAGTAGTAATAGAAATATTTTGTGCCACAACTGTTGGTGTGTCCCCCGAAGCACCGTACTCGGTCACATATCCACTGACTGTTGCAGTACATGGCAAATCATTCCATGTACCATTTGCAATATATGTTTCTGCGCAATCTTCTTCTCCTGACTGATTTGGTTCTCCTGGGTTCCAGTTTGCGTAGCTACCATTTACCGTACTGCCATTTCCAACACCTTGCCAAAACGTCGTCCCCGCTTCTGGGCCACCAATCCATTTCCATGTTCCTTCTACTGCTGCATCACTTCCGCCGATCCATGCATCTCCAGACAGTCGAGCTTTGATGAAGTTATTTTCTGCGCTTGACGTTATGGTTGCAAGATACCCTGTGGCGCCGTATGCAGATCGAGCTTGCGCTGCAGTGTTTGCATTGTTCCAGTTTATAGTGCCACTTACGTATTCATAGACGTGGTTGTTGTCTGGGAAAAATATTTGGTTTGGATCAACAAGCGACACTTCGAGTGTATCGCTTCCTGTTGATCCGCGTGTGTATGTAAGGGTCGCAAGCGCCGTATTGAGATTGGCAACGGTACCGCTAAGGTTTACGGTGCTTGAGCCATTACCTGACATAGTCACACCTGATACGGTCGAGAGGTTGAGTGTACCGTAGGTCGCACGAAGCTTCACTGGAGTCGTTTGTGATGCAGGGCCTACGATCTGGAATCCTGTGATTGCTGTTGCAACGTTGGGAGTCGTGGTCGCATTCGTACCTGCCGTGAGCGTGAGTGTATCCGCCCGAGCAATAGAAACAAGTCCGAGCCATACGAGCGCAGCGCTGACTGCAAGTGTTCGAAATTTCATGCAAAAAGTATATCGCACTCGAGACATTCTTCCTATAACATTTTATCAAACAGTATAAAATCCTGGTGGCCTGTATGGTTAGGTAAGACTGTGCGAATGGTAAATCCGGACTTTATATAAAAATCTTTTGCCTTCCATGTGTCACCGGTTTCAAGCCAGATCTTGTGAATACCCATTTCCCTTGCTTTCTCCTCCGCTGCTTTTATAAGAATAGTACCGATACCTTGCCCTTTTTTATCTACTGCGACCATGAGCGGTTCGATTTGAGCAATGCCGCTATCTGCGATGAGAGTGCAGTAGCCAACGATATCGTCTCCTTGCTTTGCAAGTAGTGTGATTTCCTTTTTGTAAAAATCTGGCTGTGTATCTGCGTAGTGTTCAGCATCCGCAGCTGGCCATACACTTGCCTTAAAGGCTTCAAGAGCACTATGCTCTGTATCTCTGTATTCAATAATTTCCATATATTGACATTGTAATGTGAAAATTGTAATGTGGCAAAAAACAGTTATGGAGCTAAAAGATTTTTCAACAATTCTTTCCAGATTAAAATCAAATGAAGTCGGATTTATTGATCTGCTTTTCAAAAGCAACGGTTGTCTCACTAAAAAATTTTTAAGTGTTGGCACAAAACTCGAAGATACTCCTGGTTACCATAAACCACCTCAAAGAAAAATCGAATTCAATTTTTCAGATGGAATAATATTTCTTGGAAAAGTATATATCCATACTGATGATTTGAGCGCCAAGGGTTTTGATGGTGGTGATACTCCTGAAGAAGTTTTCAGTGAGCGATTAGATGGAACTATTGGAGATGAAAAAGTTACACTCGATTTTTCATTTTCAGAAATGTATCACCAGGAACATTGTTCGATTGGTAAATGTAGAATCGTATATTATCCGTAAGGTTTTATTAAAGCAGCAACAGCTGCTTTTTTTATTTTATGCCTTTCGTTTCGCCTTTGCTCGCTCAGTGTCAGTGAGGTACTGCTTGCGAAGTCGCACGCTTTGCGGAGTAATTTCGAGAAATTCGTCATCCTGCATGACTTCGAGGCCGCGCTCTATAGAGAGTGTCCATGCTGGCACGAGCGTGACCGCTTCATCAGACCCTGATGCGCGCATGTTGGTGAGCTGCTTTCCTTTGGTCGGGTTCACGGTCATTTCTTCACCCTTTGAGGTGTTACCAATGACCATTCCCTCGTACACTTCAGTTGTCGGACCGATGTAGAGCACGCCACGGTCCTGCAGTCCCCAGAGTGCAAACGCAAGCGCTTTTCCAGACTCCATAGAGATCATAGATCCTACCTGGCGTCTTGTGATCTCTCCTGCATACGGCTTGAACCCGATCACACGAGCGCTCATGATCCCCTCTCCGCGCGTATCAACAAGGAACTGGTTGCGGTAGCCCAGAAGTCCTCGAGTAGGACCTGTGAACACCATGCGCACAGTGTTATTCTTGAGATTCATGTCGTTCATGATAAAGCCGCGCTGGCCGAGCTTTTCGATGACAACTCCCTGAAACTCTGCGGGCGCATCGATAGTGACTTCTTCGAATGGTTCACTCTTTACGCCGTCAATATCTTTGATAATAACCTGTGGCTGAGAAACCTGCATTTCGTATCCTTCACGGCGCATTGTCTCAAGCAAGACCGCAATGTGCATCTCGCCACGTCCAAATACTTTGAATCCTTCGACAGTGCGTGACTCATCGGGTGAGAAATCTACCTTGAGTCCAACGTTTACTTCAAGTTCTCTCTCAAGTCTCTCACGGATCTGGCGACTGGTCACAAACTTTCCTTCCTTTCCTGCAAACGGAGAGTTGTTGACGAGGAAGTCGAGCACAATGGTTGGCTCATCGATAGTGATCGCAGGCAAAAGCTCTGCATCTTTGTTTGTTGAGATAGTTTCTCCGATGAAAATGTCAGGAATACCCGCAAGCATGACAATGTCTCCTGCAACTGCTTCTTGTACTTCTTCGCGCTTCATACCCATGAAGGTAAAGAGCTTGGTAATTTTTGCACTTCGGATTTCTGCATTTTCAGTTTTTACAAATACAGTGTCTCCTGCCTTTGCTACCCCTTCGTACACACGCCCCGCGGCGAGACGCCCGAGGAAGTTGTCATAGGCGAGGTTGAATGCCTGCATACGAAATGGCTTGCTCGTGTCATTAACTGCAACAGGAACCTTTTCGAGGATCACCTCAAAGAGCGGCTTGAGATCTTTGCGCTGATCTGTCTCTGCCTTCATCGCAACACCTTCGCGACCAATAGCATAGACTGTCGTAAAGTCGAGCTGCTCGTCACTTGCTCCAAGCTCCATAAAGAGCTCAAATACCGCATCATGTGTATGCGCGCAATTTGCACCAGGCTTATCTATTTTATTGATCACCACAATCGGCTTAAGTCCGAGCTCAAGAGACTTTTTAAGTACAAAGCGAGTTTGCGGCATTGGACCTTCCTGAGCATCCACAATAAGAAGCACTGAGTCGATACTGCGAAGTACACGCTCAACTTCTGATCCAAAGTCCGCGTGGCCTGGGGTATCGACAATGTTGATTTTAGTCCCTTCGTACATCACTGCTGTGTTCTTGGCATAGATAGTAATGCCGCGCTCTTGTTCGAGCTGGTTGGAGTCCATAGATGCTCCTGCGAGTTCTACTCCACAAAAGGCGAGCATTTTGTCAGTAAGTGTTGTTTTGCCGTGGTCCACGTGCGCGATAATGGCGATATTTCTGATTTGCATAAAAATAAAAATTGATAAAGCGAACGAATATTACGTACACTTGAGCCGTTGATCGGGATTGAACCGATGACCTCTCCCTTACCATGGGAGTGCTCTACCAACTGAGCTACAACGGCATTTTGTGCCAAAATAATAGCACAAAAATTTGTTTTCTCAATTACCGTACAAACGTCAGTGCCACACCCTTTTTGTTACCTCGTCCTGTTCGTCCGATACGGTGAATGTACGTGTCATAGGTAGACGGCGTATCGTAGTTGATCACGTGCGAAACATCAGGAATGTCGATACCACGAGCCGCAACGTCTGTTGCGATGATTGCCTGAATCAGTCCTTTCTTGAGGCCGTCTACTGCGCGATTGCGTTCGCGTACGCGCATGTCACCGTGCAGCGCTGACACCTTGAGTCCCTTTGCACGAAGCTGGCGCGCGAGCTCGTCGGTATGACGCTTGGTCTCTCGGAAAATGATAGCTTTAGTTACTTCAGGTTTTGAAAGTATTTCGTATAACTTTTCTATTTTGTCCTCGCGTCCGACGCGTACAATATCCTGGTCAACACTTGCTGAAGTGTCTCGTGTCTTTAATGACACCGTTACTGGCTCTCGCAAAAAGTCAGTACAGAGCTTTTTAATATCGTTTGAAAATGTTGCGGAGAAGAACATACCCTGCTTTGCTACCGGCATCTTGCCAAGGATCTCACGCATGTCATCGATAAATCCCATGTCGAGCATGCGGTCTGCTTCGTCGAGTACAACAGTTGAGAAGTTTGAAATATCAAGCGTCCCTCGTTCGATGAGATCTTTTACTCGTCCTGGTGTACCGATCACGATGTGGACACCGAGTTCTATTTCTTTGATCTGTTTATTGATCGGAAGCCCACCAACTGCTGCAACACTAAAGAGTCGCATACCAAAGGTAAACATACGAAACTCCTCTTCTATCTGCTGCGCGAGTTCACGAGTAGGTGCAAGCACGAGCGCTTGATGCATACGATCGTCAACAAATTTGTTGATGATGGGGATAAGAAATGCTGCAGTTTTACCAGTACCGGTCGCCGCGATACCGATGACGTCACTGCCTTTAAGTGCGACTGGTATTGCCTGGTCTTGAATAGGAGATGGGTGCACAAAGTTTTTGCGCGCGAGGTTCTTTGCGAGGTTGTCGTGGATATTAAAGTCTGAGAATGTGTGAGTCGGTACATATACCGCTTCTTCGGAGACTTCAGGTGCGCGGTTGATAAAGCGTGATTCGTCAATAAAGTCAGCTTTTGGTCCGCGTTTGCGTCCCCCTCCCCCGCGATTTCCAAAACCACGTCCTCCAAAAGAGCGCGCTCCGCCAAAGCGAGAGCCGCCACGACTAGGTCTATCGCTCATGCGAGTACCAGATCCTATTGCGGTGATAATACGCCCGGGCGCATAGCCAGAGCGAGAGTGTGAGCGTCCACGAGGACGCGATTGTCGAGTAGTTTCCATTTGTTGTTATATTGCTTAATTACTGTGTCATCTAGACCTTGAGTAACTAAGTCATGTAACACAAAATGAGTAATGAGCTATGATAACACCCTTTTTATTTATTGTCAACGATTTCTCCCTTTCGAAATGCATTTACAAGAATATGCGCCTGCCTGGTAGGTTCAGGTAATCGATAGCCCTTTAGACAATGTTTTACAATTGTAAGTGCATCTGTGACATCCATCTTGTGCCCAGGAGAAATGATGAGTGGATTTGATCGGACCTTACTTTTGAGTGCTGCACCAATCACCTCTCCATTTTTAGGATCAATAATATTTGTATGAGTTCCAACATCTGTTGGTGTCTCATATATTCCATACAGACGACTCTTTCCGCATCCAAGTGTTGGGACGTCTATGAGAACACCGAGATGCGCCGCAATCCCAAGCCTGCGCGGGTGCGCAATACCTTGTCCATCCACCATCACAACATCTGGCTTAACCGAAAGTTTTTCCCAGCATTTTATAAGCGCAGGTATTTCCCTAAAAGAGAGGAGCCCTGGAATATATGGAAAATCTGTTCTATCTTTGACGACCGCATACTCGACGATTTTCATACTTGGATATGCGAGAACAATAACACCCGCATAGATGTCTTTCTCAAACATATTGAGTGATACATCCCCGCCGGCAATGTATTTGATTTTCTTGTTGAGTGGCTCGATGCAAACTTGCTGCCGAAGTGCTTGCTGCAGTACTATTGCATCGGCTGGTGAGAGGTTCCATGAGTGCATATATGCACTTTAGCCTCCGTAGTTGCTCTGTGCAAGTTTGGTGGTTGTATCTATCCAGTCCAGGATACGCTTTGAGTCAGTCATGCGGTTTTTTGATCCAAGAATAACAATGGTGATGTAGTCGTACTCATCGTTCCCTTTTGTAACGAATGCAAGATTTTGTCCAGCGAGGTTGGTGAGTCCAGTCTTTCCCATAAGTACTTTGTCTTTGTAGTTTTCATCAAGATAGAGTCCGTTTGATTGACGCACCTCAACTGACGTATTGTGGGCGAGATCGATAATATCTGCCTTTGGATTATTCATGATACTAACGAGAAACGGATCCTTTGTATAGATATCACTCAAGAGCTCTGAGAGATGAAATGGGGTGAGACGATTGGAGTTTGAAATTACTCGCTTTGCCGGATCAAGTCCAGACGGGTTAAAGAATGATGTTGCTGTATATTTATTGACGTGGAGTATGTCATTCATCTTTGCAAGGAATGCAGTTTTACCGACAGCCTCCATAAAGGCAGTCGCGGCATCATTACTTGAGGTAATAAGGAGTGCCTTGAGAAGATCATCGCGAGTAAACTGTGACCCTACGACTATACCCTTGATAGATCCTTCGGTTGCAATAGCACTCGGAGACATCGTAAAGACTTTATCTTTTGGATACAGGTCTTCGACTGCTTTTGCGGTAATGAGCTTGGTAATACTTGCTACTGGATAGAGGCGATGCTCATTTTTTACATACAGTGGTACTGGCTCTGGCGCATCCTCTTTCCATCCGTATATTGCAAGACCTTTTGCAGTCACCACAGGAAAAGGCACGCGTTGCGCATGCGCCGCAAGCGGAAAAAGAAGGATACTTAGTATGAAAAGCACTTTTTTCATAGAAAATCAGTATACCATCATTTTCTAGGATGGGACTGCTACATACTCAGGTGCGTTGGTATGTAAAAATGCGGAAACTTTTCTGCAATGCCTACATTTTATTTCTACTACTCCATTTTCAAACTGTCCCTTAAATAGGAGTTTGCCGCACATGCAGCGATATTCTTTAAGTTGTTCCATCAAGATACTATATGCAACAGCATTCAAGAAAAAATAAAGAAGTAATACTACGTGTGGATAGGTACTTTTGCCACAAACACTGTTTGCACACCTGGACATTGGTCTATATATAGCGCACCTGCGAAATCCTTTTCGATAATTGCTTTGGTTATAGAAAGCCCTACCCCCGAACTCATCACGTGATCCTTTGTAGAGAAAAATGGTTCAAATATTTTTTCTACTATACAGCTTGGTACACCTACACCATTGTCTTGAACCTTGCATATAATAGTATTGCCCTCTTGAACGAGAGAGATATGGACAATCCTTTCTGTGTCGTGACTGCCGTCATATGCATCTATGGCATTACTGACAAGATTGAGGATTGCCTGATTGAATTTTATTGGATCGCCATAGAGCATGAGTCCTTTTTGTAGTTGTGAGGTGATAGTAACGCGCACCTTACTCGCCTTGTACGCAAGCACGGACAATACATGATAAATCTCATCGCACACATGAAAGAGTTGCCTGGTACTCTCTCCTCTAATCTGAGTTTTGATTGCCGCGATAAATCGCTCCATACGTTTTGCGGTTTTGTGTGCACGCTCAAGGTACGCATGTGTAGCATCAGTATTTTGACTTGCTTGTTCTATGGTGAGCGTGAGCGCGGTGAGCGGATTCATAAGGTCGTGGAAAAGACCTGAGGAGAGTTTGCCAAATTCTGCGAATCGATACAGCGTATTCATTTTTTCTTGCTTAGTTTCTCGCAGTTCTTTAGTGCGTCGCTCGAACGCGACTTCAAGCGCATCACGCTCGCGACGTAGTTGTGCCTGCCTAAATACCAACAAAAACAAAATCACCCCAATGTACATAATGGGAATAAGTACAATATCCGTACTTCCTATATAAGCACCAGATCGTATATTATGAACCATTATATATCCACTCGCTTGAAGCTGGGTTGTAAGTAAAAATGAAGCAATAATGAGCCCTACTGTCATCCATGCAAACACAACATCTACGAGCACTACCGCCATTACTACAACAATCACATATAGTATAAGCGAGTGATATTCCTTACTTCCCCAGTACAGACCCACGTAAAATGCAATGAGAAAGGAAAGTGTTGTCACCCCAAGACACACTGAGTAAATATGTTTTTTCAAAAAATTCATGTATGCTTAGCTACATACCTGATATCCCACACCAGATATGGTACGTATGATTTCTGCACTACTATACTGCCCTATTTTCTTTCGAAGATTGAGGATATGTGTTTCTACCGTGTTGCTAAATGGATCTGCATCTACACCCCATACATGCTCAAGGAGTGACATGCGCGTGACGGTTATGTCTTTGTTGCGCATGAGATAGGCTAGGATAGAAAATTCTTTTGGAGTTAATTCAATCTTCTCTTCTTCTACCATGACGAGGTGTCTGGCAATATCGAGCACAATTTCCTGCGCATAAAATACTGGACCCACCACCTGTCGAGGTCTACGTAGCAGTACATGCACACGCGCTAAAAGCTCTTTGAACATGTACGGCTTTGTAACATAGTCATCTGCACCACAGTTGAGTAGTTCTACTTTTGCCGCACATTCATCTACTACTGAGAGTAAAAGGACTGGAGTATGATTTCCTGCGAGCCGCATTTCAGTACAAAGCTCCTTTCCTGTTTTGTATGGTAAGCAATTATCAAGGAGGATAATGTCATACTCGGTTGATTGTATACAGGTAGACCCTCGTTTACCATCCGGAGCCGTATCAACCGCAAAGCCTTCGTTTGTGAATGCGTCATAGAGTAATGAACGGATTTCCTCGTCATCCTCAACAATGAGCATGTTCATAGTGAGTCAAGTATACAAAAATCCTCGACCGAAATCGAGGATTTTTGTATTGCGCGACCTAGTGGACGAAGTGAGAACTGCGATTATTGCCCACTATGAGCAAAAGCTGCATTAAAATCAACAATGGATTACTCTTTACTAAATACCTCGGCGGTATTTTTTCCAGGCGCAATGTCATAGAGCGCAGTCGGAGTAATGACGATGATGCCGCGAACAGTGCGATCTGGGATAGTGTCCTTGACCCATTGGACGATCTCATCAAATAGTTCTCCTCCGGTATAGTATGCAGCAGTTCCTTTGACTTGGTAGCCGATCATCTTTGACCATGCCACGAGCGCGACGTAAGGGTTGGATTGGATATTTGCCAATGTCTTGTCCATGAAATAGTTCACGAGGACAATGCTGCCGTCCTTTATTCGTATCGAGGACACAGGCACAACATTGAGCACCTGGTCGAGTGATGATGTGGCAAGCGCCTTTGATGCTGCCTGCAAGAGGAATGATTGTACATTTGAATCAAGCATAGCTATACTGGTACTATACCATGTTTGAATACCTATCATTAGAGCTCATCTCTGGCATTGTAGGATTTACGGCATTTGTTATTATTATCGTTTCTCTGTGGAAGAAAGGTTACTTGCACTTCTTTCCCCGGCAGAAATGGCTACTGATCCCGGCCATACTACTATTCATCTCGATCGCAACAGGATTTCTCGCTAACAAAACCTATCCGCCCAACTTTGCTATGCCGTCGTTCATGCACTCGCATGCCCCTGGCGGCGTTCCAGCATCTATTCCCTTCAACAAAATCATCGATTTCTTCTTGTACGAGCACAAATTTGAGCGCGTAGCTGACATCGGCGCAGACCCCAATGCAGTTCCTGCAGAGCCACAGGCACCGGACGCTGACGGCATCGTGCGTATCCATCTCACCGCCAAAGAAGTTATTTCGCAGATCGTACCGAGCATTTATTACAACTACTGGACCTATAACGGCCAGACACCAGGACCGATGATTCGCATCCGCGAAGGAAATACGATCGAGCTCAGCCTCACCAACGACCCCACGAGCTTGCACCACCACAACATCGACCTGCACGCCGTGACCGGCCAAGGCGGGGGTGCGTCGTTCACCGACGTGATGCCGGGCGAGACCAAGACGTTCCGCTGGAAGGCGCTCAATCCGGGGCTGTACATCTATCACTGTGCTATGCCCAATGTTTCAACACATAACTCACACGGCCAATACGGACTCATCCTCGTCGATCCGAGCACTCCACTACCGCCAGTAGACAAGGAGTTCTACATCGTCCAGGGCGAGCTCTATACTGTCGGACAGCTTGGCAAAAAGGGACTGGTTGCCTTTGATTCAAATGCGCTTATGGATGGTACTCCAAACTATATTGTTTTCAATGGAAAAGTAGAAGGCACTCCACGCATGCACGCAACCGTGGGTCAAAAGATCCGCATATACGTCGGCAATGGTGGTGTCAACCTTATTTCATCATTCCATGTCATCGGAGAGATATTTGACACGGTGTACCCCGAAGGAAATATTGGAGGATCAATCGAGCACAATGTACAGACAACAGCTGTACTTCCGGGAGGATCCAGTATTGTGGAGTTTACTGTTGATGTTCCAGGCAAATACCTCCTCGTCGACCACGCGCTTGCGCGCATGAACAAAGGAGCCTGGGCAGTGCTCGATGTCACGGGCGATCCGCAACCTGACATATTCTCTTCGGTTACTAGCCAGACAACATCCATGCATGAGCACTAGAAAAGCAAAACACCCTTGATAGGGTGTTTTGCTTTTGCGCGAACGACGGGACTTGAACCCGCAACCTCCCGCGTGACAGGCGGGTGCTCTAACCAGTTGAGCTACGTCCGCAAATTGTTAACTGAGCCTTGTTAGGGCCGGGTGTCGACGGGTGGGAATGATCCACCGACCTTA
>CBFIGQ010000023.1:0-19605 GCA_965662335.1 Minisyncoccia bacterium | reverse complement strand
GCAGTCGCACGAGTAAATCCAGTAAGGCCAGAAGATGCAACGCAGAGACCGTAATTCGCCGTTCCCGCTGACATCGTTCCTGCTGCATTTGGGATTTTGTCAGCAGGGACTGAAGTTGAGACAAGACCGTTTGCACCGTTTACACTCTGCACTGTGACAACCATACCGCCAACAGCATTCGTATCACCTTCGGCGACGATCATACGGACGGATGATGTATCAGAAACCGTTACTGAACCCGAAGAGAGCGTTCCAAGTGGAACGGAGTATGGAGCGTTGGATTCACCGTTTGAAAAGTCTGCTGCAGTGTCGAGATCGAATGTGAGAACTTGCGGTGTGATAGTAGCGCAAACTTTTCTGGTATATGCACTACCATCACCCACTGTTGCGTTCGTATCAGTGAACCCAGTGCCAGGCACCATTGAAAAAAGAGTTGTGTCATATCCAGTGCAATTTGAATTTTGATAGCCGACAGTTATGGTATCACCCGGGGATGTATCAGAGAGACATGCGTTATTGCTATACGGTACACTTGCTGTTGTCTCTTGAACATGAGCATTTGTAACAGCAGAAAGTCTTGTAAAGACTTTGAAATTCCCCGAGCACGAATTGCCTATTGCCGAAGGACTTGTACAGCACACAACGTTTGCGGCATAGTTTGCATTCGATTGGCTCGGAAGTTCTGCGTGGGCATTTGTATTTCCCGACATACGAAGAAGTGTGGTTCCTCCAGTTCCAGTGCACGTACTCTGTGATACCACACTGCATGAAAGAGCCGCAAAGATATATGAAAATGGATAGAGGAATGATACGACGAAAATCACTATTACAATTGGACTAAAAAGTCTTGTCTTTAAGTGGTTCAGATGTTTTTTCAGCTGATGGTGTCTCATCTTTTTTATTGTTTATAGGCGCTATTTCTATTATTTTGTTGATACTCGGACGATAGAGTACGGCCTTTCCTGCTTTTGAAAAAATAAGCACTTTGTCGCCTTTTTGAGCAGAAGCAAAGAAAGATTGATCTTTAAGTTTCAGTGGATCAGAGACTGTAGCTACTGTCGGCTCTTCACTGGTAGGAATCAGATAAAGCCGAGCAACCTTGCCGAGCAGGTCTTTTGTCTCCTTTGAAGCTTCTGATGAAGCATTATTTTGAAGTGAATGTAATCTATAATAGAAATATCCGCCAAAGCAAATTGCGAGTAATGCAACCAATAAGACTACGCGGTTTATAAATCTCTGTTTAGCCATAGCAGTCCTTTCTGGAGATGGTCGTTTCATAGGAATTTCCGATTTAGTTTTACCGATATCTACAGATGTTATAGAATCCATGGAGCTATTATACGATACATATAAGGTTTCAGCAAAGAAGTTGGTATCTGTTGTTCAGTCTTATTCGATATTTCCGCCTCCCCCACCACCTCCGACGGTAGGGGTGTAATACACAGTGATGCGCATATGATCGACTGAGGCGGTAGCTAGGTTATGTACCACAAAACCATTTGCTGAAAATAAATGTTCATTATCTAAAGATATATCGTACACTGTTGTTGTCTTTTCCTGTTTAATAGAACTTTTAATTTTTTCTTTTACCACTTTCCCTCTATTGTAGGTATACGTTATATCTCCAGCTTTTATCATTGACGCTTCCATAAGGCCTTTATCCGTGAAGAAGAGCTGATCAGAGGTAACGACAACTTTTTTACCAGAGACCGTGTGTAAGGTTACAAGATTGTCATTTTTAATGACCTTTAATGTATTTATAATTTTAGATATAGAGACTTCTCCTTTTTCATTAAAAGAAATAACACTATCCCCGTCTACTAAGTCTTCTATATTTTTTAATCCATTCGGTGTAGATACTTTTGTTCCCGCAATGAAGCATGCGTTACTTCCACCCGTAGCACTAAATGCTAAACCGAAGTTAGGGTTATTTATATCTGCCGGAGTCCAGGTTTCACCCCACAAGTCGCTTGAAGAGCCATACGAAGCATATACATCACCTGTTAGCCATGATGTGCCACTAGCTTTACTCACTGAGCCTAATGATCCGTTAGATTTTATAATATTCACACTATTATCAGTAATAGGGAAAACAAGGCTACTCGACTTGCGCTCTACTTCTGCCACTATGCCATTGATAGTTGAATTACCGGGAATTGAAAACCCAAAATTTGTTGCCAAAAGGTTATCACTGTTTTCACCATTTAAAGAAACTGATGCATATCCATTGTTACTTGTTAAAATATTATTTGGATTATTCCAAGTAGTACCACCGTTAGATTCCAGTGCAGCTGTTCCTGGAGAACGGGGACCCGATGATGTAGCTCCACCAGTTTGACAGTTAGAACCAAATACAACAGTTGTAGATCCATCATACCCCGTACCACCATTATCAATAGTAACACTCGTAACAACGTCACCTGTTACCACTGCAGTTCCTAGAGCTCCACTACCTGTACCGCAGAATGTGACACTTGGAGCTGCTGTATATCCACTGCCGCCATATACTATAGTCACACTAGTAACCGAATTGCCAGTTACTACGACAGTACCTCGTGCCGTTGTCGCACCACCTGTTCCACCACCTCCGCCGCCATCTTGTTGGTCATCTGGATCTTCCGAAGGCTCAATGTTGCCAGCTCCTCCTCCATGTGTGACTGTTAAGAATGACCAGCATAGACCGTTATTTCCATAATCATATATTGTGCTACTTGCAGAAACACTGTTTCCCCCACTACAGCCGGAGTCTTTAACTTTGACATTTGAGATTACAGCAGATCCAGAGAGTGTCATGAACCACTGCGAACCAGCGCTATCGGAGTTGATTGAGACAGGGTTTTCTTCTGCTCCTGCCCCGCCGAGCGTGAATGTGTTTGCCAGTGTATAGGTATTACCCGCCTTGAACTGCAGTGTTGATCCTGCAGTTGTGTTTGTAAGATTATAAAAAGATGTATCTGAGCTACCGATAATGTTCGTTGTAAGTGTGCTGTTGGTTGGAACAAGTGTCACCGTACCGTTGCTGTGCGTGAAGGTACCACTATTGCTGAAGTCTCCTCCGAGCGTCAGGCTTGTCGGCGCTACAAATGTGCCTGCGCCAATCGTGAAGTTGCCGCCGATTGTTGTTACGCCACTTATCGTGAGGGTGCCGGCGCCGTTTTTAGTAAGGCTACCGAGCGAGCCGACCGTACCGGCGATACTGACATTATTACCGTTGGTATCGATCACCCCGTTGGTCGCGAGCACGAATGCACGAGTTGATGCAGAGGTTATCGTCCCGGTCGCCTGAAGCGTACCGCCTTTAAATATGAACGTGTTATTTGCGTTGCTTCCATCACCGAGCGATGCAGTCGTGTTTGCAACAATAGTACCTGCCATCGCCGTCGTGCTCCCCGTATACGTATTGGTTCCAGAAAGCGTAAGTGCTCCCGCCCCATCCTTAGTCAGACTGCCGGTAGTCGTACTAATCGCACCACTTACAGTCGTATCACCGGCACCGCCGAATATCGTATTAAATGTGTTCCCCGATATACTTGGGACAGTCAAGCTACCGCTGTCGGAATTTATACGCACATTGGTGGTACCGAGCGTCACATTTGCACTTATGACGTTCGTACCATTAACACTCCTGATCGCACCACTTCGTTCCATTCCTGTTCCATTTGCAGTTATGAGTTTGGTGCTTGGTATAGTAATGCCGTTTTCGAGTTCAAGTGTCGCTCCACCTGAGACAGTTGTCGTAAGTGTCGTTCCTGAAGCACCGAGGGCATTGTTGTGACGGATATTAAGATACCCTGCATTGAGCGCGATAGATGTACTGGTAAAGGTGTTATCACCTGAGAGTATCACACGGCCAGCTGTCGTTTTGGAAATACCTGTAGCTACCGCGCTTCCGAGAACCGCACTTACTGTTCCATTTTCAAGAACATATGTAGCGGTTGACGTAAGTGTAGCCGCCCCTCCACTGTTTATTATAGATCCATCAATTAAGGTTACTGTTCCAATGCTATCACTAAAGCCGTTTAGATCTAATGTTCCACCGGCAATTGTGACAGGAGGTGTAGATAGTCCGTTACCAATTCCATAGCGAAGAGTACCCAAATTAATACGCACAAGAGAAGTATTTATATTCGAAGCACTGTTAAGAGTGAGAACACCGGGATTATACTTGGTGAGAAGCAATCCTGCAGTGTTAAGCGCGCCAGAAATAATAGTATCACCAGATCCGCCGACCCAGAAAGTCGATGCACCTGTAACAGCGCCAGTGATCGAGAGTGTCCCTGCGCCATTGTTTACGATACGCGCATTCGTCTGTGCCACAGTTGCAAATGTACTTCCTGTAGAAGAATTACTGATAAGTGCTCCTCCGTTTAGGAGTCCACTTCCAGAGAGTGTGAGCGGCTCCCAAGTTGATGCTCCTCCGACAGTGAATGTAGATAAATCGAGCACAGCCCCTGATGATACCGTCACGCCTCCGGCAATCGTGCCGAGTGGCGTGTTGGTTACGCCGCCGTTGTCGCCAAGTTTGAGTGTGCCCGTACTGACGGTCATAGTCCCCGACATGGTATTCTGCCCCGAAAGTGTGAGTGTACCTGGACCTTCTTTTACAAGAGTACCCGTACCTGACCAGACACTGTTCGTTGCTTGTGTAAAATTGCCAACCGCTACCACAGTCAAGGCAAAGTTACCTGAGATATTTCCGCTCACCGTTGTTACCCCACTTCCGTGATTGGCAATACGGGATGCTCCGGCCATGGTTAGAGGTCCTGAAAACGATGTAGTGTTGTTCGAACTATTGATGAATGCGCCAATGTTCGCTATGCCGGCACCGTTGATCGTCACTGGTTCGGCGGAGCTCAGCGTGAAGCCGTTCAAATCAAGCACCGCACCGCTACTGAGTGTTGTCGCACCGGCAGTCGTTCCGAGCGGAGTATTCGTTCCGCTTCCTCCACTGCCGAGTTTCAATATACCAGCACTAATAGTAGTTGCACCAGTGTAGGTATTTGCTCCCGAGACAGTCCATATACCCATTCCATTTTTAGTTAAAGCTCCAGAGGTGGATGTAGCAAGTGTGCTCGCCAATATTCCATTCCCTGCTCCTCCTATCGTCAGCAAGAAACCGGTGCCTGTAATACTACCCGCGTTAGATATGTTTATATCTCCGTAGTTTGAAATAATACTACTTGCTGCACCGAGAGTTAGTAATCCAGAGTACGTCACAGCCGTACTTGATGTATTTTGCAATGCACCTGTTGCCAGTGCACCGCTGAGTGTGAGCGCCTCTGATGTTCCTAGGGTATAGCCGTTCAAATCCAAAGCTGAGCTTGCTCCTGATACAGTTGTTCCTGCTGCAGTTGTTCCAAGCGGCGTGTTGGTTGCGCCGCCGGCAGCACCAAGTCTGATTGTGCCTGCACTCACAGTCGTGAGCCCTGTATACGTATTGCTTCCAGAAAGTTCGAGTACTCCAGTACCAGTTGATTTTGTAAGTGTCGTTCCACTTATTACCGCAGAAATAATAGTGTCATTATCAACAATCCCATTACCGATATTAAATGTGCCCCCTGCACCGAGTGTTAGAGCACCACTAATAAGCGAAGGGGTATTATTGTTCGCAATCGTAGTGACTCCCCCTGTTGATGTCGTCAATGTGCCGGCTGCGGTTGTAATTGTTCCTGCATTAAGAGAAAGTGCACCGACAGTATCAGAATTACCATTTAAGTTATATGTTCCCCCTACTATGGTCACGCCTCCACTCGAAAGCACGTTGCTTACGCCATACGTAAGTGTTGCACCATTTACGAATGTCGTACCAGTATAAAGAGCGGCTGTACTCAATGTTATATTGCCTGAACCACTGAGTACCATAGACCCGGCAACTGCAGTACCGATGACTGCACTTATCGTGGCATTCGCCGTAGCTAGCACATCGAGCTCGCTTGTAGAAATACCGAGTACTGTATTCGCACCAGCGATAGTGGTAGCAGAGTTTGCCAAGATGTTTCCTGTCGTCGAAAGTGTTATCGTCTGAGCACTACCAGGATTCGTTATACCAAAATTATTTAAAATAATAGAGTTGATTGTTGCTGTACTTGCCGCTGTATTTGCACCGAGTTTTACGTTCCCATTCGTTGTCCCGAAATTTGTTGCATACTCTCCGGAGAATCCGGCACCGTTTAGAAGTCGAAGCCCATTGGTGTTACCTACGTTGTAAGTCACCATATCGCTACCGGAGCCAGATAACGAACTATCACCAAATGCACCCTTGATGATGCTAATAGTTGTCGAGCTTGAAGCTCCCCCACCACCAGTTAGTGTCGGTGCTGTTGTTGAAAATTTTAATGTAGATACGTTCGCAGCAGGAGTAGCACCGAGGTTTGTGCCTCTAAAAAGAACAGTTGCGCCCGCAGTACGATTAAATCCCGGATTATTTGCAAACGTGAGCGTTGTGGAACCTCCTGCCCCTGGAGTAACAGTGACAGTATTGTGTCCTGATGCAAGCGCAAGCTGTCCGACTGTCTCAGAGGATACTGCGGCGCTATTGCCCAGGAAATTCAAGTTACCTCCGTTCATCGTCAAGACGATAGTATCAAGGAGGCGGCTTGCAACTGCAGTAGTGCTATTATCAAGAGTAAGTGTTCCGCCTAAATTCACCGTGGCAGCAGTTACCGAAACAGCCGAACCTGAACCACTTATAGCGAGAGTCCCGGCATTGATGGTCAGCGTACTACTAATAGTATTGACGCCGCTCAGTGTTACAGTGTTGTTCGTGTTTTTTGTCACGGCAACGGCCCCCGCTAAAATACCGCTCACTGTACCACTCTCAAGCGTATATGCGGTTCCAGTGAGAGCAGCTGAATTCGTGATAGTGCCTCCGACAAGCGTTACGGTACCGATTGTATCGGCATTTGCACCGTTATTGAATGTACCGCCCTTCATGAGAAGATTCGTTGCGGCAAGTGTTGTTGTTCCTGCATAGGCAAGAGTACCAGCATCAACACGAGTTTCTCCTGTATGTGTATTGGTACCAGTGAGTGTCACTGTACCAGCACCTTGTTTTACTAAACTGAGGCCAGCTGTACCAGTCGCTGCTCCCATTGTAATATTTGCTGTTCCTCCAATATATAATGCAAATGCTCCAGTAATCGCACCAGAGAGAGTCAGAAGTCCTCCTCCATCATTTGTTATTCGAGAATCAGTCGCCTGAGCTATAGCTCCAAGGAAAGTTACCGCATTACCAGTATTAATTAATGCTCCGCCGTTACCTATACCACGTCCGTTGAGTGTCAGAGCTTCTGCGGTACCTAATGCAAATCCAGCTAAGTCTAATACCCCTCCAGAGAGTACTGTAGTTCCCGCACCCGTAGTACCAAGCGGTGTATTGGTTGCACCACCAGCAACTCCGAGCTTGAGCGTCCCGCGATTAATAGTAGTTGCGCCAGTATATGTGCTTCCAGCATTGGAGAGTGTCCACGTACCCGCATCTATTTTAGTGATAGTTCCAGCCGCAATACCAACAAGGCCGGAAATTGTACCCGTCCCTGTCCCTCCAAGAGTAAGTGCAAACGCTCCAGAAAATGAACCACTTAAAGTCATGTCTCCAGCATCTACCTTTATTGTAGAAGCTGAACCCTGAGTAATTGCTCCACTGTATGACACACTAGATCCAGAACTATTGATAAGCGCCCCGCTTGCAAAATCACCAAGCCCATATCCCGTACCGTTTAAGGTAAGTGGCTCAGCTGCTCCAAGTGTAAACCCATTAAGATCAAGGCGGGCGCCTAAGGCCACTGTTGTTGCACCGCCAGTCGTACCAAGTGGAGTGTTGGTTGCACCTCCTGTTGCGCCAAGTTTTACTGTTCCTACACTTATTGTAGTTGCTCCCGTATACGTATTACTATTTGAAAGTGTCAAAACACCAATTCCGTCTTTTGTTATGGTGCCTGTAGTAAGGGCAATGACTCCTGAAAAAGTACTATCACTAAATCCACCAATAGTTAGACCAATTGCTGTACTAGAAATAGCACTAGTAATAGTAAGAGTTCCATAATCGGCATTGATACGCGACGCAGCAGTAAGAGTGATCGCTCCGCTGTAACTTGCAGATGATGGTGAACTGTTCATGAGCGCTCCCATGTTGCTGTTACCCCCTGAAACAGCCGCCGCCAAGCCGTATCCGAGACCGTTCATGGAACTAATCGGTTCAGCCGTCGAAAGAGTAAAGCCGTTCAGGTCAAGCGCAGCGATATTTGCAATCGTTACTCCCCCTGCAACGGTACCAAGAGGCGTATTTGTGCCATCCCCTGTTCCTCCAAGTTTGAGGATTCCGCTCGTCAGAGTTGTCGCGCCTGTGTAGGTATTGTTGCGAGTCATGATCACCACACTGTCCGCCGCAGCGCTTGTCGCTATACGAGTTACTGCCACAGACCCCGCAATAATTGCACTGACTGTACCTTCTCGGAAACTATATGAGGCAGTGCTAGTGAGGACACCTGACCCGCCTGTAATCGTTCCGTTCTGGAGTATGACAGCGCCAACACTGTCGCTAAAATTCCCAAGGTCATATGTTCCGCCAACTACTGTCACCCCTCCACTTGAGAGCATATTACTTGCGCCTTCAGTAAGCGTTGCGCCGTTGATAGAAGTAGTACCAGTATACAAACTCGCTGTAGAGAGCGTCACATTACCTGTTCCACTAAGCGTAAGAGATCCTGTGGTAGCTGTACCGATAATAGCGGAAATAGTTGCGCTCGCTGTTACAAGTATGGGGAGTTCATTAGTGGTGATACCTAGTGTTGTATTAGCACCAGCGATTGTGCTTGCCGAGTTGATCAGAATGTTACCAGCAAGTGAGGCACTCGCGATTGGAAGCGTGGTCGTACTCCCAGGATTGGTGATATTAAATCCGTTCAATATTAGAGAGTTCGTATTTGTTGCTGTTGCGACGCGGTCCGCAGTAAGCTTCACATTCGCATTCGCAGTAGTTACATCATCTGCATATTCCCCATTGAATCCTACGGTATTAAGCAGACGCAGGCCGTTAGTGTTCCCTTTGTTATAGGTGACCATATCACTTCCTTGTCCTGAAAGGGATGCATCTCCATACGCACCTTTTACAATACTTAGAGTTGAACTGTTTGCTGCACCTCCGCCACCTGTCAGTGTCGGCGCTGTTGTGAACATCAGCGTCGATACATTAGCAGCAGGATTTGAACCCAAATTGGTACCTCGAAACAAACCGGTAGCACCAGCGGTACGCGAGAGGCTTGCAAATGTCATCGTTGTTGATCCGCCGGATCCTGGAGTAATCGTCACAGTATTATGTCCCGACGAAAGAGTAAGTGCTCCAGTTGATTCGGTAGCATCAGTACTACTGTTACCAATGAAATTAAATGCCCCACCATTCATAGTAAGTGCAGCGGTTTCGCTCAGACGGTTGAGTGCAGCTGTCGTAGAATTATCGACCGTCAACGTTCCTCCGCTGCCAATTGTGACCGCTGAATTGGAAATAGCCCCAGATCCACTGAGTACAATTTCGCCACGGCTAAGGTTCGTAGCTCCAGTGAAGTTGTTGAATGCTTGGAGTGTGAGCGTACCAGAGTCATTCTTTGTTAGTGTTGCAGTGGTACCATATATCGGTGCAGTCGAGGTAAATGTCGTATTACCCGCTCCAGCAATGATAAGCCCGAGAGTTGTTGCCGATAATCCTTTTGAATCTATCGTGAGCGTTGCTCCGCTCTCTGACTCGATCATTGCAGCTGCGCCAAGCGTAAGGAGGCCAGTAAGAGTATTATCTCCATTTGAATTTCGGATCGCTCCGGTATAGAGATGACCAGTTCCAGAAAACGTGATGTATTCGGGAATAGAAAGGCCATCACCGTCAATCTGTAGTGTCGCGCCTGCCGTGACGGTCGTGATGCCATCGATCAGACCCAGAGCCGTATTGCTTTGAATTTTTAAAATTCCCGCACTGATAGTAGTAGCTCCAGTGTATTCATTTGATCCTGACAATACTACTGTTCCAGGGGTACTTTTTGTAAGCGCACCACCATCCCCGGCAATATTTGCACTAATAGTTCCATTATAGAGAGTCCATGTGGCACTACTAAGCAATCCAGTAGTTCCGGTGATAGTACCGCTTGCAAGATCAAGGGTGCCAAGCGTCACGGTTCCCACCATATCTGAGTACGTTGCAATATCAAGCGTACCGCCGGTGATAGTAACCGCACCGCTTAAAATCGCATTATCTACTCCATAGCGAATGGTCCCGCTATTGATCGTGAGGAGTCCAGTATTGGTGTTCGGGAAATTATATGTCACTGTTCCAGCGCCATTTTTAGTGATCGCGCCCGATCCAGCAATTGGAGCGGTTGAAAAAGTGATATCACCAGCCCCATCAAAAATGAGTGGAAAATTACCTGTAGTTCCGCCGGTGATAGTAAGAGTACCAGCGTCAGAAGCAATTTCTGCTCCGCCGGCAACCAACGTGATAAAGCCACCGAACCTATTGTCACCACTTATATTGCGAAGTGCGCCGCCACTTGAGACTCCATATCCTCTCACGGTCAATGATTCGTATCCGATGGCAATATCCCCTTCAAGTTCCAGTGAAGCATTGCCGACAACTTCAGTTCCAGTTGCAGCGGTCCCAAGTGCGGTGTTAGTACGCGCATTAATGACACCCGTATTGATCTTTGTTATTCCGCCATATGTGTTTGCTCCGGAGAAAACAACTTTCCCGAGACCTTCTTTGTTGATACCGCCAACACCAGCGATTCTTCCACTGATAGTAAGTGTCTCACCACTATTAGTAACAACAATATCACGTGTTATATCGAGACGAAGATCGAGAGCAATAGTATTCCCTCCTGAAGAAGCACTATCAGTGATACCCGCAAGTCCCGCACCAAGAATTATTGGATTACCAGAAAGAGTGTACCCACTTCCAGAAATAGTTATAGAGTTTATTATGGTATTTTCTGCGAGATCGTTAGTATTTGAAAGGTTTGATGCTCCATTAGGAAACACAAGATCATCTCCGGTTACAGGGGCAGTCCCTCCCCAGTTGCTTGCAAGAGACCACAAGCCGTTGGTTGTGCCAGTCCATGTCCTTGTAGCTGCTTCAGCTGTACCAGCAAATGAAAACAGATACCATCCAATAAGAAAGAATGCTGCGGTAAGTCTCATTGTTTTTAAGTAGTTCGCGTTCATTATTATGTATATCTTTAATAAAGGTTTCCTAAAAATTGTGTACATTTTGATAAACAATAGTAGAAATGTTCTTTATAATTGCCTTTTGTTTTGTAAAATCATTGCCTTTCGTCATAATACAAAGTATGTAAGGATTTTTAGAATCGTACACAATACCGCAATCATGCAATTCTCGTAACAAAACCTTACTATT
Source organism: Minisyncoccia bacterium (assembly GCA_965662335.1). Classification (GTDB taxonomy): domain Bacteria; phylum Patescibacteriota; class Minisyncoccia; order Phycocordibacterales; family UBA9973; genus UBA4124. Next base: position 8,207 of record CBFIGQ010000023.1, on the reverse strand, counting down.
CTCTATAATCTCTCTTTCCCCGAACTTATGACTAATAACAACATCAGATGGTATCCCAGCTACTAACCCATCCTTGAAACTTGTTTGAGACAGAATATGTAATGCATCTTCAGAATCACTTCGATTTAAATATGAAGAATTATACAGTACCAATAAAAAGCGAGCCATGTCTCTAGTGGTCATAAAATCTTGTTTTGAAATCTTTTCATCAGTATCTGGCAGTGGAATCTGGATATCAGCAAAAATAGTTTTCAATGAATCCTTTTTATATTTATAGAGAAGTTCCAGTGCATTATTGTCTGAATATTTAACCATCTCTTCGAGGAGTTCACGTACAGTATATGTGTTGCCAGCTGTAATTTTCCCGGTACCCATTGTTTGAGCTGTATTAAAATTTTTCCCTTCATACATAATTTGTTGCTCAAATAATCCTGGGGTAGTCTCTTTTAATTTATAGTATGAGATTAACATGGGCAATTTTAGCAAACTCGCAGGAATAAAATTTGTAGATGAGTTTACTCCAAACCATCCAGAATTAGTAAGGTTTAAAAAATACATTCCTACCTCAATATCTGGATTGTTATTTATTTCATCGACGACTGCAGATTTCAACCTCCGCTCTTCTGGGAACCATTTTAGGGTATCATCTTCTGATGAGTAATTAGAACTTAATAAAGGTTTTATGAATTTATATTTTGTATTTTCTTGTCGTATGTCTTTATAGAAGTTAGTTCCTTCTGTATGTAAGTTTATGAGCGTAACATATACAAGAATCGATCCAAAAATGAAACCGTACACAAAAAGCGCGACAGGAGACTTTAAAATTTTTAGGAAGGTTTTATTCATTGATAGTATGAAACTTCACTGCACAATTTGAAAAAATAGATTCTACACAAGCTACTGATAAAGAACCGCTTGTGATATATATCGACCTGCTTACAGCTGCCTCGGTTTTATATATATGTAAAGGTAACAAAAAAACTACAACAAGTGTTGCAAAAATTCGTATTGAATTTCTAAATGTTTTTTTCACAGACTGATACTCTTCTTGATACAGAACGGTTACTGTAAGAGAAGTGAGGGTTGATAGAGGAACACTATAAGTATACCCTATTCATTAATAGTATGTACAGTAAGCTATGTTGATAAACCAGGAGTCTCAATGATAGAAACTACCGGCTTCCCTGTCATATAGATCGATACTATTTATTAATAGCGTACGCTCGTTGAGATATCTCTTTCATAAGACTAGTAGCCCATGCCCGGGTCTCAGGGCTTGAATCCTTTCCCTTAATGATCACAGATATCATGTACGGTTTTCCAGGTACATAGACAATACCCGAATCTGCGAAAATGTTGTAATCTTTATTCTCGCCATATTTATGCGCAAACACAACACCTTCTGGAATTCCTTGCGAAAGGTAGTCATGGAAAGTGGAATCTGCCATGTACTCAAGTATCTTTTGAGAATTTTCTGGCTTTAAAAAATTCGAAGTATAAAGTACGCGAAGAATACGTGTATATTCTTTTGCAGATATGAAACCATTTTCATTATACAAATCTTGCAATCCAGTCGTATTTTGAAAGTCAGCGTAATCAGAGAAATCAAGATATCGTTTAAAAATATTTTGCGCAGTGTTGTCGGAATTTATAAGTAACTCTTTTAACAAATTTTCTACTGTTATAGACTTACCCTCAATTGTTTGATAAAGATTTCCTGACCCTGAAGAAAGATCTTCAGGAATAACTTTCAACTCTTGATCAAAAGAAAGATCACCTTTTTCAACTTTATGCACAATAAGTATCGCCTGGGCAAGTTTTGAAAGTGATGCAGGAAATAATCTTAAATCTTTATTAACAGAAATATTTGAACCAGAATTTATGTTTTCGTAATAAATAGTAATGGAGTCAGGATATCTCCTCCCTAAATCTGCTAGATAATTTCTAAGACTTTCTATATTCGTAATATAGTTTTCTGCGGGAATAAATTTACGAAGCGGATCAAGAAGTGGGAAATTAAATTCAGAAACATTATTCATACGAAGAAATAGCCGAGTTATAAGAATACTAAGGGGTATACAAATAACAAGTACATATATTACCCACTTCTGTTTTTTAACTTTTTTACTTAATTTTTCAACTTCTTTATTCATAGGAATAATACTATGCTTTATAAATTAAAATAGGCTTAAACTTTTTTCCTTTATATTGCAGTAGGAGTATCTCCAGAGGAAGTTCCGCCATTATCTAAAGGTGGCGTGGTGTTTTCAGGAGGAGTTTGGGTCTCTTCGGTACCAATTCCACTATTTTGTTCTTCGTTTCCATCTTGAGTTCCTTCATCTCCTGAAGGAGTTGTGTTGTTTTCTGCCGGAGGTGGTGTTGGCTCAATGGTCAAACCTTCAAATACACTTGTGAAAATAGCCGGGTCTTTTACTGAGAGAGCATTCCATGAGAACCGTATATCGCGAATTGCTGGCTTATTAAGGAGTATTGTAAATCCAGTCTGATCTTTGCCTACGATAATGAATCGAATATCATCTGCAAATAACGCCTGTGCCTTGGTATCATCGATCTCATCTTCTGCTTCAAATGTAACTGAAGTATTTACAACTGGAGTTGCGATATACGGCTGTGCAAATACAATCTTTGCTCGTCGATCCCCTTCTTTAATGAGCGCATATCCAGCAGTATCTTTATTATAAAGTGGTGGAAGCGTGAACTCTGTTTGTCCTCCAAAAATAACTCCTCCTGCAAATGAGGTAGTGTTAGAGAAGAATGAAAGTCCGTCAAACTGAGTTTTGCCAGTAAAAGTTCCATCGCCACTTACATTTAACCCTACAGTAGCGATACCAGTTGGAACACCAGACTCATCTCGTACAAGGAATGATTCTACAAGTTTCATGCGAGTATCGAGATCATCACCACGAACCACAAGACCGGTGACAGTACTTTGTAATCTACCCATATCATCTTTCAATTTAGTTATATCAGCTTGTGCAATTGTGAGTACTGTTGAGAGTGTATTGATAACTTCTGTAGTAAGAGTAAATGCAGCCTGGCCTTCGGAAAGCTGGTTTATCTGATCAGTAATATTTTGTATTCCAGAAAGATTAGTAACTTCTATATCGTGTGCTGTAACCTTGCCAGTAAATGTCGCATTCCCAAGCGAGTCAAACGTAATAACTGGATTTGCAGCTTTAGTTGTTCCAGAGTTTATTATTAATTTTCCGTCAGGGCCAAGAAGAAGTCCTACAGTGTCTCCAGTTGCTGCACTAATTGTATTTACTTTAACAGTATCAGCAACAAGTTTCGACGTGATTATTTCTACTCCAACAGCAATTCGATCAAGCATGAGTTCAGATCCCTCGCTCGCATACTGTTGATTATTCATAAATGTTTCGAGAACCTGTTTCGCAAAATCAGTTGCAACTGGATCAATACCAGCAAACTCACTCACTCCTTTACCATTGTAGAATCCCTGTTCTACGTAGACCATAACTGTAGGAGCACCTGAATCGGGAGTCCATGTATCAAGTGCTTTACCGATAACTTGTCCGGATTTTTTAGCTTTTGTTGCCTTCCCTGGTTCTGATGAAGAAGTAGTAAGATAGTCTCCTGGTAAAATAGCTTCTGAGTCATGTGCTACTTTCACTGGGACACGACCGTTGAGAGCAATCGGCATAGGATTGTCGATTTCTTTTATATTATGACCAGCTGAGGTAAAGTCACCATGGTTATCTGAAACGATACCTACGATATTACTTTGATATGCTTTGTTAGATTTTACTAACTTTGTAATTTTACCTTTCACTTTTGTCCAATCAATATTACCATCAGTAACATCGTAGGTGGTTACCATCTCAGTTCCCACTGCAACGATATCTCCATATTCTGTCCCAGCTTCGACTGGATACATCTCAGCGTAATCGGCAGCTGGAGCAGCGTTACAATCTCGGATTTCATACGCCGTACCAGCGGTAGGAGCAGTAGCATTCGCTAAACTAGAACAGAGGGCATTTGTACTTGCAGTACCAGAAAGACCCATACTGACCACTCCTGCATTTGTTATTTTGAATTTTGTAACACTCGCATTTTTGAGATTCATAAAGTCACCTGAAAAAGTTCCTGAACCTACAGCCATATCCATGATAAGACCAGTTCCAGTGAATGTCGACGTGTCATGATAGATATTGACCATTGAAGGAGCTGAAGTCATCGAACCTGTATAGAATCGAGCAACATCTCCCTGAGTAGTCCCTGTATTTTCTGCATAGAGACCAGCTGGTAACGCTACTCCACCTGCAAGACCTGAAGTAATTGCTTGTACACCAAATGTTGCTCCTGTTGATCGCAAGCCGGTGTTCGTACCTGCAGTATTGCTGCCAGCATTTGAAACAATTTCAATGCCACGAACAAGATTTGCAAGAGAGGTGTTATCAACTGTTCTGAGTACTTCGCCTACCATCGTATTTGCATTTGTTGTCGGCGCGTTGTTGAACACAAAACGATTGCCGACTTGGACATAACTCGCAGCGCCTCCGTTATTAAATGTATAGTCGCCGTGAATTCCAGCGATAGCTGTTGTAGAACCGTTTGAAGCCATAGTGCTCACAATGTTTAATTTGGCTAATGTTCCGGAAGTAAGCGTCGTTCCTCCGAGGAGTGTCTGGCCCGCATCAACATTTAACGCAAGATTTGTCGTACCGCCGGAAGCCGTAGTGTACAATCCGACATTGGTTGTCGCTGCACCGGTATTTGAGAAATATCCAGCGTAGTCGGTACCCGTAGTTGCACCAGTCTGAGAAATATTGAGTACCTTGTTTGATGCAGTTGTAGATGCATTCGAAACTCCGAGGGTCGTACCGTCGTATGTGAAGTTTGAGTTTTCAGCAAGCTTGTTTGATCCATCTTCAAAGAGAACTCGATTTGCACCACCACTTGCAATAGCTGTCGTACCGACAGTGAGGCCACCTCCGCCACAAGCAGCAATACTGAGTGTTCCTGAACCGTTTGACTGGATACAACCAGAAGAGTCAGCAGTTGGAAGTGTCCATGTGTATGACGTAGGTGCAGATGGTGAGACGAGGCCAACATATCCTGATGTTGCGCCGCTCAAGCGGATCGTACCTTTTACATCGAGTGCGGAACCTGGAGTTGTCGTTCCGATCCCCACATTTCCCTGATCAAATACAGCCGCGTAGTTGTTCGTTGCGCCAGACGCAGTTACATAAATACCATAATTTATATCTGCCGTACCGGATGCAAGGAAGTGTCCGCCATAATGAGAAGTGGCTCCTGTAGTGGTCAGATTACCAGTTGCAGAAGTTTGAATTCCGTAAGAAATCATTTGTAGATTAGCATTTCCTGCTGAAGATACTGTGTTCAAGAACCGGCCACCAAATGTGGTAATGTCAGCAGTAGAGACTGATGTCAGCGTTGGAGTAAAACCAACAGAACCTTGTGTTCCAGCAACCAAAAGTGATACTTCACCGCCAGTATCGTTGATAACTGGAGTACCTGTGATAGTAGAATTATTACCAATAACAGATGCAAGGTCTGTCGCATCATAGGTCGCGCTTGAAAGCGAGATTGTATTCGTAGAGCCATATATAAATGGTCTATGAGCATTCGAAGTAAAGCTCGGGGTCAGAGTGATATCCATACCTGAGATATTACGATTCGCAGCAATTGCACCTAAGGTAGGTGTACCCGTAAATGAAATCCCTGTACTAGTTTCATCCGCATTATTTGCTTGAGTAATATCTATAATACGACTGTTGTCATTACCTGTCGTGCCTGCAAGCGCGAAGAGGTAGTCAGAAACAGGTGCTTGCTGAGAACCTATCTGACCTGTCGAGTTGATCTGGAAGAGGTCGCCGTTACCGACGGTAAAGAGTGACGCTGGAGTAGTGTCTCCTACTCCCACATTTCCACCATCAAATATACCAGCGTAGTTATTGTCTGCTCCTGATGCATAGAAATATCCAGCTGTAGTAGTAGATGTTCCCGCTGTATCGCCAAGCGCTTCAAAATATCCACCATATGTATTGACTGTTCCCACATTGGTTCTTCCAGTGTTTGATACTGAATTATATGAACCAAATAGATTGTATGTTCCAGTTGCTGTGTCTGCTCCGCTTTTTGTCATCGCATTGTATATACCGTATGCGTTTTGCCCAACACCTGCTCCAGTTACAACTGCGGCAGAGGTCCAAAAGTTCTGCGTACCATATGAAGCAAAGAGAGAACCAGTTGCCGTCTGAGTAGTGGAGAATCGAATACCAGGGATAAAGTCACTGCTTGCAGTCGCGTTTACACCGAGTACTCCGTTACTGGAACTTGCGGTCGTATTAGTAAAATCAAACCGGTTGCTTCCTGATCCAGTGAAAGAAGTACTCCCAACCACACTGAGGACATTGGTACTGAGGGCTGTCGTTCCGATTCCTACACTACCCGCCTTATCAATGACAAACGGCGTACTGTCTGTGTAGGTGCCATCATCGTTGACGCGAAGTGCGTACGCATTTGTTCCTGTCTGTGCGGTCGTGATGTTGAGTGCTGTGCCTTCGCCTCCAGCTGCACCGAGGAGTCCTACCTTGAGCGCGCTGCCATCTACATCTACATCAGCATTGTTGTACTCGATCTTGGCGAGCTCCCCTGTCCATGAACTCGCTGGAGCACCAGTCGCCTGGAGATTAAGAAGTCCGCCTGAAGTAAGTGCGGTTGAGGTGGTAGTTAGATCAATAAGTCCTCCAGTAGTGAGTGATGATGATGCAAGAGAGAGAACTTTTCCGCTTGTAAGAGAGTTGGAAGTGATTGTCCAAAATGTTTCCGTATCAGAATTCATTGTCCAGTTATTAAGTTCAGCATCGTCAAACGTGAGCGTCTGTGTTCCAGTCGGATTGGTGATACCGTTCCAGGTGGATGAGCCTCCACCACACGCCGCTGCTGAGAGTACTCCCGTATTGCTTGTCTGTACACATTGAATACCTCCACCGCCAAGACCTGAGAATGTAATAGTTCCACTTGAAGTGATACCAGCCGCCGCAGCAATTGCACCAGAAGAGTTAACCTGAAACTGTGCAGAAGAACCGACGTTGAAAAGAGAGGTTGTGGTATTTGATCCGATACTGAAGTTTCCTCCTGCAGATAGGACCATCCGTTGAGTTCCATTAGTACCGAACATAATAGGAGTATTTAAACCAGAATAAATCAATGCATTGTCCCCATTAAAGACAAGTTGCGCTAGATTTGCTTTTGAGTACCCCATCTGTGTCCCGGTGGCAGTAACACCTGTATACATAAGATATGTGGATTGAGCGTTTGTATCATAATCAGATCCCTCAAGCTCAATAATACTACTGTCTGTTGCTGCCCCGGGCCAGCCTCGTGCGTCGATATTTGCACCATTGTTACCACCATTGATATAAAGTCTACTATTAGTATTTGGATTCGTTGTTGAACCAATCATTACATTCCCTAAATCATCAACATTTAATCCCGTATAGTTGAGTGTATATGACTGACTTGAAACGGTCCCAGATACTGTAACTTCAATATGAGTACTATCAGTATAAGAATCTACAATGCGCTTTGTTCCGTCTGCAAACACTAATACAGTTCCTGGTTGTACTGTACTACTCCACGTTGCTCCAGTTAAAGTCACGGTAGTGCCTGATTGAGACACTGAACCAGTGCTATATTGGACAGGTGCTACTTGAAATATATTAAATGGTCGGATCAAGCCCACGCCGACTCTTCCTGATGGAAAGACTGCGGCATAATTATTTGTATTTGATCCACTTGCTGTCGCATATAGTGCGATATTGGTACTTGAAACACCTCCGGTCGCAGACAAGTATGTACCGTAATTATTCGCACTCGTACCAAGGTGTGCATTTGAAACATACAAGCCATACGATGTTTTTGACGAACTGGCATTTGTACCAGAGAGTGAAATGTTCAATCCTTTCTGGTTATTGTCAGTTGCTGTTCCATTTGATGTAAGTGAAAGAAGTGAACCACTCGTAAGTCCATCTCCATTAATCAATCCAAGCGTACCCGTCGTTGCTGAGTTTGCAGTGAGATTGAATATTCCTGTACCTGTATATGCACCAGTGTTTGTGATTGCAAGGTCTGCACCAGATGTTGTTGAATTTGAAATTGTCTTTTGACCAGCAAATGTCTGAGTACCAGTCGTAACCACT
>CBFIGQ010000022.1:0-58686 GCA_965662335.1 Minisyncoccia bacterium | reverse complement strand
ATCACATGCGCTGGTGGCTCTTCGAGAGTCTTGAGGAGTGCGTTAAACGCATCCTTTGAAAGCATGTGCACCTCATCGATGATATACACCTTAAATCGTGACGAGAATGGAAGCACGCGCACCGCCTGGCGCAGCTCTCGTATGTCATCTATAGAACGGTTGCTTGCTGCGTCTATTTCAATAATATCCTCCTGGTTTACACCGAGTGCTTTTGCAAAGATACGCGCTACCGATGTCTTGCCAGTACCGCGGGAGCCTGTGAAAAGGTACGCGTGTGAGAAATTTTCGTTATTGATGGACGACTCAAGGACGGAGACAATATGCTCCTGCCCGACAACCCCCTTCCAGTCTACTGGACGATATTTTCGATAGAGTACCTGGTCCTGCATGGGGTGTATTGTAGCAGAAAACTATTTATTTTGTAGCGATCATTTTAAATAGTGCAAAGTATTCCCTAAATATTTTTTTAGCAGAATGTTTATTTTTAATATAGCTCAAAAACATGCTGTATTTCTTCTCATTCGCCTGCCGATTTTCAAGTATAGTCGCAATTTTTCTGACAAATGAATTACCCGAAATTGATGTCCTGATAATATGATCCTCTAAACCACATGCAACAAACTCATTAATCCATCCAACCTTATCTGAAATAATAACAGGAACGCCCGCAAGAAAAGCTTCAGCAACTACTGTCGGTGATACATCAAAGTGCGAAGGTACAATAACAATTTCCATATCTTTATAGAACATTACCAGGCTTGATGGGGACATAGGAGCATGGACATTGATGTGCTTAATATATTTTTTTGGAAATTCATATTCCATTGAAGGAATCTTTGTAACAGAATGCACATTCCAATCCTTAGGAAATTTTTCAGCAGTTGCAAGACGATATGTAGCACTATGGTTTTTAATACTATCCCAGCGTGCCACCATACCGATATCAATATGTGTCCTCTTTTTTGAAAATACCCTTCTGCGAGCTGGTTCAACCACAGGTATTGGCAAAGAGATGACCCTGTATTCAAATGGGTCACTCTCTGAAATATGATGGATATTTTTAAAAACATCCATACTAAATTTATTTAAAAAAATATGGAATACACTCGCACTTACTGTAGCACGTTCCATTGTATAAAATAATTTTCTTGTTTTACTGGAATACCGCTCACTATGCTGCTGGATCTCCTTTTTCCAAAGTCCTGCATGCTGCACGACAACAGGCACGTTGAGTGATTTTGCAGCCTCCAGTAATATCCAGTTATATAAACTAAATCCGTTTAAGAATACTACGTTCGGCTTTTCATTCAAAATGATATCCTCTACTGATTCAAATATATGTTTTAGTTTATTTTTTGCATCAGCTAAAGTCGAGGTAGCAGTAGCAACTATCTTAACCGGTTCCGGATTGTGCACTATTTCATAAAATATATTTCCATTCACCCGGGTTTCTCTGTTTCTCACTGTCGAGACGTCTGGATTTATATTGAAAACAACTGGAATAATTTTCACATATTTATACTGCAGAAAAAACTTTCTGAATTCACAGGCAAAACGCGCTGGACCACCCTGGGGTTTAATTTTCTTATAGTTAAAGTTCGCCAGAGAACCATTGTAGAGAATTTTAAATTCTTTCACAGTTTCTATTGTACCATATTGTTAGGATTATGTAAATGGTTAGTCATTTAAAAAATTTCTCACCACAATCTCTGCCTCCCTTAGTCCTTTTGCTTCCATAAGCTCCATGCGGAGTTCTTTCGCCCCGCTAAATCCTGTACAGTATGCCTTGTAATGCTTTTTCATAATGGCAAAGCTCTTGATATCGCCGAGCAGTTCTTCAAAGAGCGTGGTGTGTTCAACGAGCACTGTGAGACGTTCGTGTAGAGTGATTGGACGCACTGCTGAGACTGGAGCGGCGCGCCGAGTATCAAATAGCTTTTTAAGAATCGGAATATTTCGAAAGAGAGACTTGCGCGGCAGCGTTGCCAGTACCTCCCGACTCTCATCAAAAAACCACGGATTGCCAAAAAGCGCTCGTCCCACCATGACCCCGTCCACTCCTGACAGCGCCGCCCTTGCTCTGCCATCAGCAAGACTGGTCACATCGCCGTTACCAATAATCACCGTCTCTGGCGCAAGTTTGTCGCGCAGCGCCACGACCTCACGCAGTCTCTCCCATACTGCTGGCACCTTTGAGAGCTCTTTGCGGGTACGCGCGTGCACTGAGAGCGCTGCAATGTCTTCTGAAAGAAGTACTGGAATCCATTCTTTGATCTGTACGTCGCTATACCCGACGCGCGTTTTGACAGACACCGGAATATCTTTGCCTGCAGCAGCAATGCCGCGCTTTGCTGCGCGTATGATCTCCCGTGCTATCTCTGGTGTTTTGATCATTGCCGCACCTGCTCCCTGCTTTTCTATGGTTTTATCAGGACAGCCCATATTGATATCTATTCCATCAAACCCAAGCTCTGCCGCAAGCTTTGCAGCGCCTTCCATATGTTTCGGATCGCTTGAAAAGAGCTGCGCGACTATCGGGCGCTCGGCTTCGGAGTACTCTAAATCTCGCAGGAGTACCTCTCTACCGCCACTCATAAGTCCATTTGCGGATACAAACTCAGTCCACATCACATCAGGTTTGCCATAGATACTTATCAGCTTGCGAAATGCGGCATCGGTAACATCCGCCATTGGTGCGACACAAAAGAACGGCTGTTTTTGCTGTCTTAGGTTTTGCCAAAAATTTGCTGCCATAGGTACTAATCAAATTTATATACAACCTTGTTTGCAAACCGCAGATCAATGTAGTGAAGGATATGCGTAGTACTACGGTACATACTCATGAGCGGATCAGTACGAAGTCCGGTGTAGAGCGTATCTATTGCCTCGTCTGCACTATTTGCCGGATCGAAGTATAACTCAGCTCTCTCTCCTTGATGGAAAAATACTACGCTTACCTTGTGTTCATTATCAAAGTGAATTTCACTCGGATTGATATCGGTACTTTCAAGTCCGGAAAGAAGTGCTTGGGCAAATGAAAGCTCTGCGCTCGTAAGTGGTGAAAATGGATACGGCGCGCGCTCACCACCGTACACCTTTATATATGCTGTACCAGAGAAATACGGCGCATCCGCAAAGACAACTCCTGTCTCATCCATAAATGAACATGCGTCGTCACACCAGAGATATACACCTGGGTACTCTTGTACACGCACGAGGAGCGAGTGGAGCGATGAGCGCGAGACATCTACCTGTTTAAACCGTGGGAAGTTTGCCTGTATCTTTTTTTCAAGCACTTTTGTTGAAGTAAGGAAAATAGACGCCTTTGGGAGAACCCATAGATAATACCCCTCGCGTGTTTGGAGTGCGTACTCAGACACGTCTTCAGGTGCTGCGACATGGGTGCCTTCTACGGTGACCTCACGAAGCTGGAGTACGTGTGCTCGAATCAGAAACACCGCACCAGTTAGGACTACGAGTATTGCAAGAGCTATAATAATCTTCCGAAGTGGTAATGGAGAATGCTGTGTTGGAGCTTCATCCTGTTTGAGTACTTTAGAATGGTACGAGCGCTCGTACATATACTAACCAAGATAGTCTTTGCCAATATAGGGTTTGAGCACTTCAGGTACTCTGATTCGACCATCTGCATCTTGGTAGTTTTCTACGATATGTTGCAGTATGCGCGGCATCGCGAGCGCAGTATTGTTCAGTGAATGCGCATACCTCTGCTTTCCTTCAGCATCTTTGTACTTTATATTGAGGCGGCGCGTTTGGAAGTCATGAAAGTAGGAGCATGAGTGTGTCTCTCTAAATGTATTTTGGGATGGTACCCATGTTTCAATATCATATTTTTTAACCTGTCCTAGTCCGAGGTCTCCACCACAATTCACTACGACATGGTAATGAAGTCCGAGCGCTTGAAGAAGCGCTTCTGCATTTTGAAGCAAGGCCTCATGAAGTTGTACTGATGTCTCGTGACTTGCCTCACAAAGTACTACCTGTTCAAGCTTCCGAAATTCATGTACTCGAAAAAGACCTTTTGTATCTTTACTATGACTTCCTGCTTCACGACGAAATGCTTGCGAGAGTGCGAGCTTTTGAATAGGTTTCTCAAGTACAGAAACAACTGAGTCTGCAAAATAACTCATTGTCGCAACTTCTGCAGTACCAGAGAGATACTCTTCATCTTGCGTACGATACAAGTCATCTTCTCCTCCTGGGAGATACCCAGTTCCCAAAAGTGTCTCTTTGCGCACAAGTGCTGGTACGATCATGAATTCAAAATCAGGAAGCTGTTTACGGAAATAATCAACCACGAATTGCTCAAGCGCAAACTGCAGCAGCGCACCATCACCCTTTAAAAAATATCCTCTAAAACCGGCGACTTCTGCTCCTTTTACAAAATCAACCATATTGTTTGATTCGAGCAACTGTATATGATCCTTTGGTACAAATGAAAATGCCGGTTTCTCTCCCCATACTTTTATTTCTTTATTTGATGTATCATCCTCTCCTTCCGGCACTGACATGTCAGGAATGTTTGGGACTTTGAGCATGAGCGCTTGCCAGTCCTTCATGATACTGCGAAGTTCTTCTTCTGCTTTTTGTACTTCTTCTTTGATAGGCTTTAGCGACTCAATGAGAGACGCTCGAGCACTCGCGTCTGCAGTTTTTGGAATCTCTTCTCCGAGTGCATTTTGTTTTGTTCGAAGTGCTTCAAAATTCTTTTGCGCGTTTGAGCGCTTTTCTTCGAGTTCAAGGAGTTGTGATACATCAAAATCAATATGCTTTTTCCGAGCTGCTTCTTTGATAAGATCTGGATTTTCCTTAATGAATTTGATGTCGAGCATAGGCACATAGTAGCAAAATGGTACAATATTTCAATGGACGCGTATCCGATACGGTCGATCCGCCCGACGGACGCATTCCCAAGCCTGGCTCATATACCCGAGCCACCTACTTCGCTTTCTATGCGTGGGTCTCTTGAGCGTATAGAGGGTACGAAACTCATCACGGTTGTTGGAAGCCGCAAATACTCTAGCTATGGCAAACATGTCTGCGAGTCGCTCATCAAAGACCTCGCAGGCTACCCCGTCACTATCGTGTCTGGTCTTGCGCTAGGGATAGATTCTATCGCCCACAGAGCAGCGCTCGATGCAGGTATTCCTACTATTGCATTCCCCGGATCCGGACTTAACTGGAACGTGCTCTATCCGGCTCAGCATCGCTCTCTGGCGCAGGAGATCCTCGATGGGGGCGGCGCACTACTTTCAGAATTCCCCGCTAATACTCGTGGCGCGCACTGGACCTTTCCCCAGCGCAATAGACTAAAGGCCGGACTCTCAGATATGGTACTTATTATAGAAGCAGAAGAAGCATCAGGAACTCTCATCACTGCGCGTCTGGGCACTGAGTACAATAAAATAGTCGGTGCTATTCCCGGTCCTATCACGAGCGCTACCTCAAAGGGCACCAACTGGCTTTTGCGGCTCGGAGCCGTACCTATAACCTGCGCCCAAGACATACTGCTTGAGCTCGGTCTCACAGAGCGTCCCCTCTCTCAGACTTCTGAATTCCTTCTATTAAATAGTGATGAAGAGCGCGTACTTGCGGCACTTTCATCTCCCAAGACCAAAGACGTACTTATTGAAGAACTTTCGCTCTCGCCCGCACAAGCAAATATTATTTTTTCTACCCTTGAAATAAAGGGCGTGATACGAGAAACGCTCGGCCTCATCGAACGCATGTTGTAGCACAGAGATTTGCGCATTCATCTATATCATGGTACTACTGCACCTATTGTTATGAAATTACTTATCGTCGAATCGCCCTCAAAGGCAAAGACAATCGAAAAGTACCTCGACGGCGCATACACGGTGCGGGCGTCTGTTGGACATGTGCGCGATCTCCCGAAATCAAACAAAAAGGCAATCGACATCGATGCCGGGTTTGTTCCTCACTATGAGATAAGTAAAGGAAAAGAAAAGGTCGTAGATGAGCTTCGCTCGCTTTCTGAAAAAGCTTCATCCATCATCCTCGCGACTGACCCGGACCGCGAAGGAGAAGCAATATCATGGCACATCGAAGAGCTCCTCAAACAAGACAAAAAAATAAAAGCTCCGATACAGCGCGTCACCTTTAATGAAATCACCAAAGAGGCAGTGACTGAAGCACTACAGTCTCCGCGCGCTATTGATACCAACCTCCGCAAGGCGCAGGAAGCGCGTCGCGTACTCGACCGCCTCGTTGGGTACGACCTCTCAGGGATCATTTGGAAAAAAGTTCGCTACGGACTTTCAGCAGGACGCGTGCAGTCCCCAGCGCTGCGCATCCTCGTTGAGCGTGAACGAGAAATAAAAGCATTCATTCCCGAAACGTACTGGGTACTTACCGGAACATTTACTACACAAAAACATGAAAAGCTCCTTCTCACTTGCACCGAAGAACCCACCGATAGAGCAGAAGTTGACCGTATCCTCGCGCTTGGGCGAAGTGAGAAATGGCATATCAAAGACATAAAGGAGAGTGAACAAAAACGAAGTCCACGCGCACCATTCACCACTAGTACGCTTCAGCAAGCAGCATCGTCTCGACTTGGCTTTTCTCCATCACGTACGATGCAGGTTTCGCAAAAACTCTACGAAGCAGGACACATTTCCTATATGCGTACTGACTCAACTACCCTCTCTAGCCAAGCAATAACTTCGATTGCAGGTATTGTTGAAAAGAAATACGGCAAGGAGTACCTCCAGGTACGGACATACAAAACAAAAGCGAAAAATGCACAAGAAGCGCACGAGGCAATCCGTCCAACCCATGTAGAGAAACTCTCAGCAGGCACCACTGAAGAACAAAAGAAACTCTATGCACTCATTTGGGAGCGAACTGTATCAAGCCAGATGGCTGATGCAAAACTCCTCAAAACTCGCATTGTTGCAAATGTCACCAGTGACAGCATCCCCGACTTTACCACTACTGGTAGCCAGGTGCTTTTCCCGGGATGGCTTCTTGCGGATGTGTCAGCGCGCGGAGAAGACGTAGAGCTGCCGGCAGTTCAAGAAGGAGAGAAACTCAAACTCGTTGAGCTCAGTGATATCGAAAAGCAAACTGAGCCGCCAAACCGCTATAGTGAAGCCGGACTCGTCAAAGAGCTTGAAGCGCGCGGTATCGGGAGACCAAGCACCTATGCCGCAATCATTCGTACCATCGAAGAGCGTGGCTATATCGAAAAACTAGGGCGATCACTGAAGCCAACTGATACTGGAGAGGTCGTATCAACATTCCTTGAACAAAACTTTATGGAGTACATTAGCGACACCTTTACTGCAGAGATGGAAAATGAGCTTGATGACATTGCTGCAGGTGAGCGCGACTATGTAAAGACACTCAAAGATTTTTATGGGCCATTTCTAAAGGAAGTAAAAGAAAAAGATAAACTCGATAAGGCAACAATTCTCGAAAAAGCAGACCCAAAGTTCAAATGCCCGGTGTGCGGAAGCACTATGCTCGTAAAGCTTGGCCGAGGAGGAAAATTTCTCTCCTGTGATCGCTACCCAGACTGTGATGGCGCGCTCATGCTCGACGGTACTGAAATCAAAGCCGATGAACCTATAGGTATCGATCCAGAAACAAAACTTCCTATTTTCACCAAAGTTGGGCGGTTTGGTCCGTATGTGCAACTTGGTGAACTCCCACCAAAGGTGAAAGGTAAAAAACAGGTAAAGCCCAAGATGGCAAGTATTCCAAAAGATGTCGATCCGTCGAGTGTTACTCTTGAAATGGCGCTTCACTATCTTGCACTTCCGCGCACGCTTGGACAGCACCCAGACGATGGGGTTGATGTGATTGCAAATATCGGACGCTTTGGGCCGTATGTCGGCCATGATCGAAACTTTCGCTCTATCAAGGCGCCGCTTGATCCCTATACTATTACCTTTGACCAAGCGATGGAGCTCCTCAACACCCCCAAGAAACCTCGCGGATTTCAAAAGAAGCAGAAATAAAAAAAATGCGTCCGTAGACGCATTCATAAAAACAAATTACCGGTACTGCACAATTCTCATTCGTCCACGACCACACGTCGGATACTGAGGACGCGGAGGTGGGTAGGTACATCCGCCCGGCATAAAACCTTGCCCTCCGCTATAGCCATACGGGTACCCGTAGCCACTCCATTGAGGATACTGCGCATACTGCGGAATAGCTCGGCGCGTAGCCATGCTGTAAAACTGCTGGTCATAATCATCATAATATGGCAGCGAGTTGTCATACAACATATCCTGCGTAAATATGCGGCCGTTGTTTGTGTAATAATCGTCATATCTGAGATTTACCGGAGCAAGCGATACCGGAATTCCCGAACCACCAAAACGAGCTTCATAATAATACCGGGACATATTTCGCGGTGGATTATAATACCGGCTGTTAGAATAGTAATCACCAACTGCCGGATCTCCATACTGCTGCGCCCATGCGGAAATAATGAATCCGCACATGAGCAAAACCATTACGATTTTTTTCATTATTTTTTCTATTTTAAATTTTTTGAACTATATATCGTTTTTATATATTTGTCAATATACACGAGCTGTGGCATAGTATGTATATGGAAACCCTCTTACCTCTCATCCAATACGAGCTTTCTGCCGACGACCGCGCACTGATTGAAAAGGCGTATATATACTCTGAACACAAACACACAGGTCAAATACGAAATAGCGGTGAAGCATATATGACCCATGCGCTCGCAGTAGCGCAAAACTGTGCGAGACTTGGCATGGACGTTGAAACCATCGTTGGAGCCCTACTCCATGATGTACTTGAAGATACTGATACAAGTGAACGTGAAATCGAAACAGAATTTGGACCTAATATTTTATTTCTCGTAAAAGGTGTCACCAAGCTCGGCAAGGTAAAGTACCGTGGACAGGAGCGGCATGTCGAGAGTATGCGCAAATTTTTTGTTGCGATGGCAGAAGACATACGCGTACTCATCATCAAGCTCGCCGACCGCTTGCATAATGTCTCAACCCTTGAACATGTACGTCCTGACAAGCAGAAACGCATCGCGCTCGAAACCATAGAAGTACACGCTTCCCTTGCTGGCCGCATGGGTATGGAGAAGCTCAAAGGAGAACTCGAAGACCTAGCCTTCCCCTATGCATACCCCAAAGAATACGACGCTACAAAAAAGATCATGGACTCCATTGTTCCTGAAGCACAGAAGGTGATCACGTCAGTACACGGCGTCGTTGAGAAAACACTCAAAGAATTTCATCTCGATACTTCTACAGTAGATTCACGCATCAAGCGCACCTATAGTACGTACAAAAAATTGGTCAAATACAATATGAACGCAGAACAAGTGTATGACATTGTTGCGCTTCGTGTGCTCACTGACAGTGTTGCGAATTGCTACCAAATCCTCGGGCTTATCCATATGTTGTGGAAGCCTATTCCAAAGCGTATCAAAGACTACATTGCCCTCCCCAAATCCAACGGCTACCAGTCCCTCCATACTACTGTGATCACTGATGACGGCATCGTTGAAATACAAATTCGCACGACACAAATGCACAAAGAAGCAGAGCTCGGTATTGCATCACACTTCATGTACAAAGAAACCACAACTGGCAAAGGGCCCCTGCCCAATAAAAAACTCGCTTGGCTCGATGAGCTCAAAGAACTCCACACGGTAGTAAAAAATCCAAGCCGTTTTATCGAGCAGCTGCGCATGGATTTCTTTACTGACCGTATTTTCGTCTTTTCTCCAAAGGGAGATGTTATTGATCTACCTGAGGGTGCATGCCCAGTCGACTTTGCATATGCAATCCACTCAGATATTGGCGAGTCATGCGGCTCAGCGCGCATCAATGGGAAAATGGCACCACTGCATGCAAAGCTTGCAAACGGTGATGTGGTAGAAATCATCACCTCAAAGACTGCAAAGCCATCAAATAAATGGCTTGACTATGCAAAGACTTCATTTGCACGAAAGAAAATCCGCCACTACATCGAAGAACGCGGCGGACTCATTCAAAAGTTTTTGATTAAAGACTAAAGTTTTTGATGTTGTAGAGGTCTTCGATGTCTTCTTCACTCTTTGCTATTTCTTCTTTGTCTCTGTCATCAAGGTCCTGGACGGGGTGCTCGTCACCTACTGTTTCTGGTACCTGCTGCTGCTTGCTCTCAATCACCTGCATGATAGTGTCGAGGTCTTCTGGCGAAAAATAATCAATCGTTATCTTTCCTCCCTGCTCGCGCGGCTCGATGTGTACGCGAGTCCCGAGTGTTTCTTGGAGTTTTTGTTCAAGTTCTTTGAGCTCTCCGCTCGGGATGAGTTCCTTTTTTCGCACCTTGTCTACTGCGATACGCCGCGCAATACGCTCTGCTTCGCGTACGGATATTTTACGGATAGTAATTTCTTTAAAAAGTGTCGCCTGCTCCTCGGGTCTGTCTTTGAGCATCATGAGCGGCCGCGTGTGCCCCTCATTTATGTGCCCCGCAGATAGAGCATTGAGTATATCCTCAGGAAGCATGAGGATGCGGATCGTGTTTGCAACAAACTCGCGGCTTTTGCCGACCTTTTGTCCAATCTGTGTGTGAGTAAGTTTAAACTCCTCCATGAGCCTCTGAAATGCTCGCGCGCGCTCAACAGCATTGATATCCTCACGCTGCAGGTTCTCGATGATCGCAAGCTCAAGCTTCATGAGCGCATCATCTCCAGTACGAATAAGCGCAGGCACCTGTGAGAGTCCAGCGAGTTTACTTGCGCGCAGGCGGCGTTCACCTGCGATCAGCTCATAAGTAGTCACAAGCCCTCCGTCAGGTGTTTGTGTTTCGATGCGAGAAACAACGAGCGGCTGGAGCACGCCATACTGACGGATAGATTCTGAGAGATCACGGAGCGGTCCTTCTTCAAACTCCTTGCGTGTCTGGTACGGATTTGGCGCTATGCGATCTACATCAATAAAGAAAATGGAGTTGGAAATTGTCTCTGACATGACTACATCATAGCATGGAAAAATACTAAGAAAAAAAACGAACCCCACATTGAAATGTGGGGTTGTGCGGTCCTTCCGCGAAAATTTTTGTTCGAATGTTTTTTATACAATCGGTGGACGAATTGGCTTCATATCAGTCGTTTTTGTACCGGGATGCCTGCCAGTTACTGCTGGCCCAGGTTGATCCGGCCGGCCGGTGAAATTGCTATCATACATATCTCATTTTTTGCGCTATGCGCTACAGGCATGAGTCGCCGTCGGAACGTGGATGAACGCTTCATCATTTTTTTGGTTTATTTTTTAAAAGAATATTACTATTACATAATAGCATTATATATTAAATATGTCAAGCATTTCCTTACTTCTCTTCTTGCATTCCAAAAAAAGCACTGTATTATAAGGCTATTGCCGGAATGGCGGAATGGTAGACGCAGTCGACTCAAAATCGACCGGGAGCAATCCCTTGAGAGTTCAAGTCTCTCTTCCGGCACACAGAAAAATATGCCCGAATGGTGGAATTGGTAGACACGTACGCTTCAGGTGCGTATGCAGCAATGTGTGGGAGTTCAAGTCTCCCTTCGGGCACTCTATGCATATGCAAAAAGTAATCGTAGTCTGCGGCCCTACCACAACCGGCAAAAGTGACTTTGCGGTTGAACTGGCAAAGAAAGTGGGCGGTGAAATCATCAGTGCTGATTCAAGACAGGTCTACAAAGGTCTCGATATTGGCTCGGGCAAAATCACCAACCGAGAAATGAAGGGTGTCCCCCATTACCTCCTTGATGTCGCGAACCCTAAGAGAGTGTTTTCTGTTGCGCAATTTCAAAAGCTTGCAGATAAGGCGATCAAGACTATTCTAAAAAGAGGAAAGGTACCAATCATATGTGGCGGCACTGGATTCTACATTGATGCAGTTGTGTATGATCAAAGTCTGCCACTAGTAAAACCGAATACAAAGCTCCGTAAACAGCTTGAAAAACTTTCAGTAGCACAGTTAGCAAGCAAATTGCAGAAATTAGATCCTGATCGGTTTGAGAGTATCGATAGTAAAAACAAGGTGAGACTAGTCCGAGCGATAGAGATCGCAACCTCCCTCGGCTCTGTACCCAAAACAATGCGGGTTAAAAAGTATGAAATCCAGTGGTACTATCTCGACTTCCCTGATGATGTACTGAAGAAACGAATTCATGATCGCCTCCATAAACGCATGCGCCTTGGAATGCTCGCAGAAGTGCGAAGACTACACCAGGCGGGAGTTTCTTGGAAAAAACTTGAATCACTCGGACTTGAGTACCGGTACCTTGCGCTCTACCTCCAAAACAAAATTTCTAAAGACGAGATGCTCGCACAACTTGAGTCTGCAATATGGCATTATGCAAAGCGGCAGCGTACATGGTTTAAGAAATATGCGAAATAAAAAAAAGAGTCATCTGACTCTTTTTCTCTTTAAAAAATAATCCCCAACAACAGTACTTTCATCATCAACGGGTGGTAATAACGCGTCGCAAAGAAGAATTGCTATCTCATGTGGTATATCATCGTAGTTTTTCTCTAAAAAAATGCACACGATATTTGATATCTCACGATCAGGCTGGTTTTTAATTTCGAGTATAAACCTACATACTTTTGTTACTGATCGAGGTTTTTTACATAATAATTCACACAACCCATTCCACACCCGTATTAACTTGTACTGATACGCAATACATATTTCAGTTTCCATAACGAACAAATTTGGCGGTGTGTGTGGGTTCAGTACCAGGGTGACGAGACCCTGTAAGGGTATTTTAGCGGAATTTTGAGAGCCGAAATGAGGTTTGTGGGTCGCTAATCCTATTTCAGATATCCAAGCTTTTTAAACAGGACTACAGAAGGAGGGACGATATCCAATTGCGAAAGATTTTCAAGAGGAATCCACTCAACCTTTTCCAGACCTTCCGGTACAATCAAGTCTCCAGATAGATACTTGAATTCCGCATCTAGATATACGAATTGCTTGAGAATCCCATCATGATCTTCTTTGGTTTCTGTATCCCAAGACAAATGCCTGATTGGAGAAATATCAATCCCTACAAAGCCCTTTATGAAATTCTTAAAGGTTTCCAGAGGGTCTTCACCAGAAATAAATTCTGCACCGAAAGAATACCAGGTTTCGACATAGGGTTTAGAGCCTGCGAATTTCTTACGCATCAAAATAGAATCACCCTTCCTGATGTTACCGATTATAAGAATTTTATTCGGAATATTTTGCGAACTTTGGTTCATAAAGTGATTATAACCTTTTAAGGCATGTGGGTCATGCCGATAACAGGTTCTTAGTGCGGGCGATGTAGGAATCGAACCCACACCAGCGGTTTTGGAGACCGCTGTTCTACCACTAAACTAATCGCCCAAATTTTTAACTTCCATACTATAGCAAAATAGCCCCTCATGGGCTACTTTTCTTATTTCTTTGATTCCTTGAAAGTGAGCACCTTGCGGAGCTTCTTTGAGTACTTTTTGAACTCGAGTTTAATACCCGCATGCTTTTTGCGGTTCTTTGCTGACCAATAGGTTTCCCCAGTCTCTTTATTCACAAGCTTAATAACATTATCCTGTGGCATAGTGGCAAAACTATAGCAGAATGAATCAAATAATGCAAGGTAAATTAATTGACTTTTATAATCAAAATGTTATAATAGAAAAAAATCACCATTAAACTAAATTCAATGTTTGACGCAATCTTTATCAACAGAACAAAGCTACCCCGTATTGATCAACTTATAGGTTCGGGTATTAAGGTATCGTTTAACCAAAATATTTACAAGATATCAATGGTATTACCAGCTAATCTTTGTGTAGTCCCGTGTAAATCAGCCCTGCAGAAATATAGTAGCATACCGCTTGATATTCAAACTACTGTCTTTCTGTTAAAAGACGAAAGTGTGTTTAAGTATATCAGAGCAACTGCAACTACTCTCACTGAAAATCGTCCTCTAATCCTGATGTGCGCTGGAGTTACACTCGATGATGCCTATGTTCCTTACCTAAAAATTTTTCCAAACGGAGACACTGAGATATGTTGTACTTCAAGTACTGGAGAAGAAAAGTTTGAAAACTGCTATCAACTTTTTTATAAATATCAATAAACACACCCCCCCCCTCTGGCAATCAGAGGGGGTTATTTGTTCAATACATTTCATATGGTACAACATATACACCATGCCACTCCACAAAAAACAAAAAGTAGTGCTTGAGCGAGGCGCAGATCGTGCAACTAAATGGATTGGTTCTATTGCATCACTTGTAGTGCATACGATATTCTTTGCTATCTGCTTCATTCTCCCCTTCCTCGGTATTGCATTTGATAGAGTACTCCTTGTACTTACGACTGTAGTATCCCTTGAGGCAATATATCTTGCAATTTTTATACAAATATCAGTAAATAAAAATACTGCTGATATTGAAGAAATTGCTGAGGATGTTGAAGAAATTCAAGAAGATATTGATGAAATCCAAGAAGATATCGAAGACATCGAAGAAGATAGTGACCAGGATGTAAAGACTGAAAAAAAAGAACAGCAAACCTTAAGCGCTATACAAAACATATTGGAACAGCTACAAAAAGAACTTGAGGAGCTCAAGAAATAAAAACCGCCAGTTATACAACTGGCGGAACTAGTAATCAGGAAGGGTTAATTATTTTTGAACCCCTTCAATAGAATATGCCTCCATTCCTTCCTGTAACCAAGGCATAAGTTTTCCAATAGTATGGGAAACAATATATATCGCCAATACTATTAAAATAACTATTAAAAGAAATCTAATAATCTTTTTCATATATGTAGTTTTAAGGTTTTTAACTCTTGGTTTATTCTAGCATTATTTATTTAAAATGTCAATATTCCTTTTTACTATAATTCTAGAAACTATTGACTATTTTTTATAGTACTGTATTATACAAATAAATCATTTTGTAACTAAACAACCGCATATAGTATGAGACAACTCAAAATCACTACTCAAATTACTAACCGTGATTCACGATCAATTGAAAGATATCTCCAAGAGATATCAAGAATTAAAGTACTTGAGCCTGAACAAATAGATGAACTCATGCCCTTAATTAGGAAAGGTGATATTGAAGCACTCAACCAAGTAGTGCAGGCAAATCTCCGTTTTGTGGTATCTGTTGCAAAACAATACCAACATCAAGGGCTCTCCCTAGCAGATCTCATTAATGAAGGAAATATTGGCCTTATCGACGCTATACAGCGTTTTGATGAAACAAAAAAGTTCAAACTTATTTCATATGCAGTATGGTGGATCAGGCAATCCATCTTAAAAGCATTAGCTGAGCAAGGAAGACTAGTTCGTCTCCCTCAGCATAAAGTCAATACCTACGGAAAAGTTGATCGGATCAAAACTGCCTTTGAACAAGAACATGAACGCGAGCCATCTATTGAAGAACTTTCTGAACTATTAGAAATAGAGGAGGTGAAGATTAACACTATCTTACAGTGCAGTACTCGTCATACTTCTCTTGATGTAAATGTACGCGATTCAGAAGATATTATTATGAGCGATCTACTTCCTGGAACATTCAGAACTGACGCTCAACTAATGGACGCGTCGCTAAAAGAAGGTATTAAACTCCTGTTGAAAGTATTGAACCCTCGTGAATTAGAAATAGTTACTGCTTATTTTTCATTAGATGAAGAAAAAGGACAAACGGTTGATCAAATTGGGCAAAAATATGGTCTGACAAATGAACGCATTCGCCAGATCAAAGAACGCGCTATTAAGCGACTCCAAAGACATCGCTATAGTGTAGCGCTGAGAAATTATTTTGTATAGTAATACGCCGGTACTGATGTACCGGCGTTTATTATTAGATTTTAAACTCTATGACATCTCCATCTTTAACAATGTATTCCTTTCCTTCAGTACGCACCTTCCCTTGTGCACGTGCCTCAGCATAACTTCCTGCATTAAGAAGATTTTGCCAATACACAACTTCTGCACGAATGAATTTGTCTTTGAAGTCAGTGTGGATGGCAGTACCTGCAAAAGGTGCGGTCGAACCCTTTTTCATAGTCCACGCGCGTGTTTCGTCTGCTCCTGTTGTAAAAAATGTCTCAAGACCGAGGAGTTTGTATGCCTCAACGATGAGGTCATCGAACCCTTTTTCAAAGACGCTATCAATCTTTACAAAAGCACCAGGGACTGCGAACTCTACATTTTCATTTGCCTCTGAAGTATTGAGTACATAGAGCATTGGCTTGAGTGTGAGAAGGTTGAGCGACTTAATCATAAATACTTCTTCGTCAGTAAGCCCTGCCTCAACTGCAAGTTTCCCAGCCTGAAGCACGGTATCGATGCGCGATACAATATCGTGTTCTTTTATTGCCTCTTTGTCACCACGCTTTACTTCACGCGCAAGATTTCCTAGACGCTTACTCACGACTTCCATATCGGCCAGTATGAGCTCGAGGTTGATGACGCCGATGTCTGAGAGCGGGTCGATAGCATTTGCAACATGGATTACGCCCGGGTCTTGGAAGACGCGCACTACATGCGCTATAGCATCTACCTCGCGGATATTTTGGAGGAACTTATTACCAAGCCCTTCCCCATTACTCGCCCCTGCGACAAGTCCTGCGATATCGACAAACTCTATCGCACTCGGGATTGTTTTTGCGCTCTGTGAAAATTCTGAAAGCTTCCAGAGCCGCTCGTCAGGCACGGCAACAATACCCACACTTGGGTCGATAGTACAAAATGGATAATTCTCTGCTGGTACTGCCTTTTTGGTCAGCGCATTAAAGAGAGTTGATTTGCCGACATTTGGAAGGCCGACGATGCCGATAGATAAACTCATAGTGTTGTATAGTAACAGATTTCAAAATATTTGACAAAAATTTAATTTGTAATATTATCTTAAAAAATTAAAAAAGGAGGTAGTAATGAGTACCCATTGGCCAGGAACACTGAGGCATCAACGAGGTAAACTTGCTGAGGAGCATTTTTTTAGAGCCTGGGAAGATAAAACTAAGTACCGTTCTTGGATGATCGCAGTAGTCCGGCCAACAAGGCCTGAGGATCTCTATGAGAAAACAGATGCCTTGATTCTCCATACTGAAGGAAAGCCATACCGCATCCAAATCAAGTCATACAAAATCAGCGAACGTTTATCTGAAGAATTGATGAATCACGGTGTTGTGCCCTTGGAAATATTTGCCTGTCACAGTGCGCGCAATATCCGAGACAAAACCTGTGTAGCAATACGGAAGTTTCTTGCGTATACAGAGCATAAGGTGTCGAACATGCAGCAACCAAGTAACAACTTAGTGTTTTACAAAAAAGGTAAAAAACATTATCACACAAAAAAGAAATGAAATCCCACCAACTGGTGGGATTTTTTACAATTACTTTCCCATCAATTTCATGAGCGGGGCGAGTTCGTCGCGGTGCTTTGCAATTTGCGCTTTGTATTTCTCCATGACCGAGACCGCTGCGTACATTTCATTCATGCCACCTTTTTTCTTTTCTTCGATATCTTTTTGGATATTTTCAAACAACTCCTTCACCTCTGGATTGCTCTCGAGTGCCTTGAGTGACTGCGCGAGTTCTGGATTGTCAGAAAGCTGCTGAGCGATCTGCTCTGCCTGCTCCTTTGGTACACCCTTCATTTGAAGGGTTTTTTTGATGAAAAATGATTTTAGTCCCATAGACCCTGACTATACCAAAAATAATACTATAATGAAACCATGAACCCCGCCGAAGCACTCTATGAGCTCCATGAGTATTGGGCAAAGGCAAATACCTGCGCTTTGAAAGATAGTGCAAAACGCGCTGTATTTGGAAGTGGCAATCCACAAGCTCGCGTAGTGTTTATTGGAGAAGCTCCAGGAAAAAGTGAGGATGAGACAGGCATCCCCTTTGTGGGAGCAGCCGGGAAATTCCTCAATGAAATGCTTGCATCTATTGGTATGGAGCGAGAGGATATCTATATCACCAATATTGTAAAATACCGGCCGCCCAACAACCGCGATCCACTACCCGATGAAAAAGAAGCGTGTGAAGCATGGCTTTATGCAGAGCTCTCTCTCATACACCCAGACATCATTGTGTTCCTCGGGAGGCATTCGCTGAATGACTTTTTCCCTACTGAAAAAATATCTGCAGTGCACGGCAAACTACTCGTCAAGAAATTTGCCCATATCCCTACTACGCACTTTCTCCCGCTCTACCACCCCGCAGCAGCGCTATACAACGGATCGCTCCGCAGCGAACTGCTGAATGATTTCAAGAAAATCCCGCTCGCACTAAAGAAAATTGGGAAATAAAAAAGGAAGCGTAAGGCTT
The DNA here is from genome assembly GCA_965662335.1 of Minisyncoccia bacterium. Classification (GTDB taxonomy): domain Bacteria; phylum Patescibacteriota; class Minisyncoccia; order Phycocordibacterales; family UBA9973; genus UBA4124. The sequence goes on along the minus strand of CBFIGQ010000022.1, from coordinate 40,333 downwards.
CCTTTTTGTTAAGCGTAAGACTTATTTTCGTCAAAATTGTCAAATCGATGGTTCTCACGAAGTCTCTTACCTGGTTTGTGTAATTTCCTGAGCTCTTTTGATGCCTCAATTTTTTCCTTTATCAACTTAAAGCTGAAAAATTCTATAATTGCACTGATAAAACTTTTTTGTTCTGCTTTTTCGCAATGCAGGTTACTCAGTGGTTCAGCACGTTTACATATCAATTTTTCAAGCTCATCTTTAGCTATCTGTAGTTTTCGCTCAGTCATACCTTCGGGTGGATTTTCAATAATTTTTTTCAGAAGATATATTTCGTGATCTATACTACCATATTCGACATATTGGTACTTTTTTGAAATGTCTGACATTTAGGTAAATTTAAAGATTATTTTTTACGAATATACCCATTTATTATAAAAAAGTCAATACCTATTCCAAGGCGCAGCCACCTTTGACTTTTCGGTACTTTTTTCCCTTTTGAAATACAGAAAATACATAGGAAAGAGGAACTATATGGGTGAAATATCTAAAATCAACAAGACTGCGCAGTATATACGGGATCCAACCAGTGACAGAAAAGTTTTTGTAGTTAAGGACAGCCCACCCTACCCCTACCGGTATCACAAACGTAGGTCTGGTGGGTACAAATGGTTTGGGAGTCTCACAATATTCCAAAGTCTCTATAGCTCGCGCGACATATTTGCCATGCTCGATGGCAGTTTGTGCAAGTCCGCTATAAAGCGTCCCTGCTCCGTCACCTGCAATGAAAATATGGTTGTCGCTCGGAAGTGTGAGTGTGTCAGTTACCATCACTCGCTTACGCTCATCGAGGGTGATGTTTTGTAGTGTCGTATACACACTGTTGATACGCGTACCAGCAGTCCATATCACTGTGTGCGAATCCACAGACATATCCTTGAGCATCACTTCCTCTACCTCTTGAGATGCAAGTGCGCGATTTACAAAAATATTGACACCCATTTTCCTCAGTCGAGCTTCTACTTTCTTTGAAACTGTTTCTGGGAGCGTCGGAAGTACGCGAGCATTTGCCTCAATAAGGTCTATGGTCACAAAGCTTGGATCGACCGCAAACTCCTGTGCAAGGCGTGTGAGATAACTCCGGAGATCTCCAGCAAGCTCTACTCCAGATGGTCCTCCTCCTACAATAAGTACGTGTAGTAGTTTTACTGCATCTTCTTTTGTTGCGGTCTTGGCCTTGCCCATGATGTCACAAAAATGCCGCTTGAGCTTGAGAGCCGCATCAACTGATTTGAAACTATATGATAGCTCAGGGAGGCCTTGGATGTTGAAAAAGTTAGTCTCACTCCCGAGCGCAAGGACGAGGTAGTCGTATTGTTGTACTTGTATTCCCTCTTTGGTATTGATTGTGATAGTCTGTGCGGATTGATCAAGCGCTGTGAATTCCCCTTCGATCATATGCACCTGATGTAGTATGTCTGTGACTGGTACGGATACCTCGATAGGGAGCGCCCCGGTGACGAGCTTGTAGAGCGCTGGATAGTACTGAAAGATCGGGTCTTTGGTAACAAGGGTGATCTCTACGGGGACGCGTCTTTTTTTGAGGGTCTGTATAACCTCAATTCCCGCAAATCCGCTTCCTACGACGACTACCTTGGCAGAGCATGTTTTCATGTCCCAAAGTATAGCCTTTCAAGGGAAAACCAGCAAAATACCTATATACACTCTCATGCTATACTTGTAATATGCAGCACCCTCAGTCGTCACAAGGAAAGACTGATCCAGCACAACAGGATACCGAGGCACTCTTCCTCGACATGCTCACTTCTCATGAAGATGCACTATTTCGTTTTATCTATTTCCGTATTGGCAACCGTGCATTGGCAGTAGATCTGACTCAGGACGTATTTACCAAGACATGGCTCTATCTCTCGCAAGGTAAGTCCATTGAATACCCTGAAGCATTTCTCTACCGAGCTGCAAAAAACGCACTTATTGACTACTACAAAAAGGCAAAGTCCGGCTCACTTGATACCCTTCTAGATGGAGGGTTTGATCCGGGAAGTACTGATAGTGTCGACGAGATACTGCGCCAAGATAGTATCGAAGAAATTCGAACCCTTCTTGAGACACTCGACGAAGATAGCAAGCAGATTATATTTCTGCGGTACACCGAGGAAAAACCTATTGAAGAAATAGCAAGTCTCTATGGCAAAAGCGTCAATGCCATGACGGTTCATATACATCGAATCATTAAAAAATTGCGCGACACATATTCACATGGAACATAATTTACAAAAACTTAACTCACTCAAGCAACTTCGTCTCAGCGACACTGAACGCGGGGCTGTTCGAGCACATCTCGTACACTACATGCAAACACATCCAAAAGGTAGTGTTCCATCACTCTTTCATAAAGGACTGCATGTGGGACTTCGCATGGCGCTTTCAAGCTTCATGTTTTTCTTGCTCGTAGGGGGTACTGTGTCTGCAGTTGCTGATAGCGCGCTCCCTGGCGATCCACTCTACGCGTTTAAGCTCAATGTAAACGAAGAAGTAAAAGGACTATTTCAAAAAACTCCAGAAGAAAAAGTGGCGTACAATGCAAAGCGTGTTGAAACTCGTGTCAATGAAATAAAGACACTCTCTGAAACCAAGACCCTCACCAAGGCGAAACAAGCAACCGTTCAAAAAGCACTCGATGAACACATAGAGGCGCTCTCAGCAGACCTCTCAACCCTCAGTGATACTGCTCCTTCTGCTGCCCTTGCAGCAACAGCAACACTTGAGGACACACTCAAGGCAAACAAAGAAACACTCGCAAACCCTGATGCGGCAGCTGCGCTAGATAGTACACTCGCAAAAGTATCAACCCAGGAAGTAAAAATCCTCTCAAAAGAAGTTGACGCTATTGCCTCTGATGTATCTGCAACAAATGCAGCATACCTCTCGACGAGCGCAGCCACAACAACAGCAACGAGCGCCTCTGCTTCAGCTACTCTTTCAACTCCACAGACGAATACTCCTGTCGGGCCATAAACCGCTCGAGGAGTATCGACAAGCCAATAACGAACAACGCAAGCGCACCAAATATAATGTATTTGGTGCGCTTTTGTATTGGTGTAGAAGAAGTAGTTCGTTCTACCACTCCACTACTCGCCTCAGCAACAAAGTCTTGAGTATCTATAGGATCATAGACTGTCTCATCAACTGGAGTACTCACACTAACTATTTTCGGAATAGTTAAAACTGAACCTGAAGGATCAATGAGCGTTATCTGTTTTGCGCTATACACACCGACTGCGCGGAGCGGCAGTACAACTTGAGCCTTTGCAGCGACGACGGTGTCTACAGGCAGTGCAATTGATCTACCATCTGCAGCTAGTGACCACCCCGACAGATCAACTGGCTGAGAACTGTTATTTTCAAGAAGAACTGCCTTTCCATTGTCAGTAGAACTTGCGACAAGCTCTGGGCTTTTAACTACTACCGCGACGGTACCCTCCAGTGGTTGATGCTCATTGTACGGGTCTTTGTATGAGTAATGGATAGTATAGGTACCTGGATATTCGTATGTATGATAAATAGGAGCGACAGTATTTTGATGTATGAGTGTGCCATCACCCATATTCCAGAGCAAATCTCCCGTAAGAAGCTGATAGTTAAACTCGAGCATTGGTTTCGCGATGTACTCATATTCTGTATGCACCCATACAGTCTTTGGTACAACAAATTGAATACCTGGCTTATTAGGAGAAACTGTCGGGATAGGGTCTGTGGGCAGTTCATCTGCGTCATCTGGTTCTTGAGCACCACTTCCGTCATACCCTTTCTTGGGTGTAGCTGGTGCGGTTGACCAACCAGACCCGTTCCACTGCATTGTTTCTTTGGTAGTTGCATCTCCCGCCGGCCAGCCTGAAGCATAGTCGAGCTCATCTTCAGTCACCCCTCCTGAAGTAACGAGTGTGATATCTTCTCCCGTGTTTGCAAGTCCTCCACCACCAAAGGGGCCAGATTCATCATTTACACTCGGCACTGCATCAGGTGCGCTTGCAGTTGTGCGCTCGACGAGTAGATACTCCCCAGATCCAATAGTTTTGGTAAGGGTAAAAATAGTTGCGCCCGATCCTTCAAGCAATTTCCATCCGGCTAGATTTACACTCTCACTTCCATCGTTATACAGCTCAAGCCACTCAGAATACTGACTCTCAGTCGTTCCCATCCACGCAACTTCGGTAATACGAACACTGGCATGCACAAAAAGTGGTATACACCACACAAGTACTCCTACGAAACATATTGTTCTCATTCAAGGACTTTTTTGAGATCTTCTTGAGAGACTTCTGTTGATAAGGGCGCTCTGGGCTGCTCACTTTGCTCGTTGTTCTTTTGCGCTGGCGCACTCACTGGCTTACTTATCCCCTGCAATGCTGCACGCAGGAGATCTTTATTTTTTTCAGTAGGTCCACGTTCTGCGTGCTTTACTGGTGGAATAGATTCGCGAAGCGGTTTCTCACCAGAGAAAGGAGCTGGTGGCTTTGGTGCTGAATCTTCTACCTCGATATCAGTTGGCGCTCCATCGATAGCATCGAGAAGGTTCTTTAATTGTGAAGACGCTTTTACGGTGACTTCATGGGTATGGATTTCTTTATCCTTCACAATTACCCTCTCTTCACTCACTGGAGTAGTTTGCTTAAGCGCTTTTGCAAATGGCTTGTGGGCGGGAGCTTCGGGCTTTGCAGAAAATTGTTTTTTAATAAATCCTTGTGCAGGTGCCTGCGTATTACGTATAAAGCCACTTGTATCAGGCTGGCGCGGAGTAAATTGTCGTGGCGCTTGTCCATCGGCAAAGGTGAGTTTCTTTTTATTTTTTGCCTGTTCTTCGAGTGCCTTGAGTTCATCTTGCCCATCGGCATACCATTCTCGGATATTTGTTTCAACGGTATCCTTTGGAGCGGCATATGCCTGACGCGACCATTCTATTGCATCGTTTCTAAAGGTTATAGCAGGACGCTGGAGTGGGGGGAGCGTGCGTGCTGAAAACGGCTGTGAACCGATGTCATTGATCATAAGGGTGAGGTATATCTCTGCCATACCAAGGTTGATGATGTCATTTGCAGTAAACTGCGGCGCAAATACTTTCTCAAGGAGCTCTGCATCGAGCGGCCCCACACGAAAACTAATAGTAGTACCTACGTTTCCAAATACCGCATCACGCACTTTTTCTTCCATCTGCGCGACATACTGGTGCGCAATAATGAGTGCGAGACGATATTTACGCGCCTCTGCGAGAATATCTGCAAATGTCTCATTTGCAAATGACTGGAATTCGTCAACATAAAAGTAAAAGTTGGAAAGCCCTCCCATGCGGCTCGCAGTGAGCTCGGCGCGACTCATCGCTCCAAGGTAGATCTTAGTAATAATCATACTTCCAAGTAGTGAGGTGTTTTGTTCACCAATACGCCCCTTTGAGAGGTTGATGATGAGAATTTTTTGCTCATCCATAATCTTTCGAATATCAAAGGTACTCTTGGGCTGACCGATGATGTTACGCACGAGTGGATTTGCAGTAAACTGACCGATCTTGTTTTGAATAGCAGCGCCCGCCTCTTGCATATAGCGCTCGCCATACTTTGCAAATTCATCAGTCCAAAAACTTTTAACCGATGGGTCAGTGAGATTTTCCACAACCTTATTGCGGTATACCTTATCCGAGAGCATACGGTTGACGCCGAGTAGAGTTGCGTCTGGATACTCTAGGAGTGCGAGCAAGATATTGTTGAGGATGTACTCCATACGCGCGCTCCAGGCATCTACCCATATTTTCTTAAATGATGACATGAGTCCAGAGGCGACGAGGTGGCGTTTGTCATGCCCCACATCTTCGAGCACATTAAATGAAATAGGATTGTCTGTATTAAACGGCGCAAAATACACGACATCCTTGATGCGGTGCTCAGGAATATACTCAAGCATCTTCTCGGCAAATGATCCGTGCGGGTCAAGCACAGCTACCCCTTCACCATGCGCAATGTCTTGAATCGCCATGTTTTCAAGAAGTGTAGACTTACCCACACCACTTTTACCAATCACATACATGTGGCGCGTACGGTCGCGACTCTTGATACCAAACTTGATGCGCTGCCCTCGCGCGTCAGTCTCTGCAAAATACGTGATGTGTTCGGGATCGTATGGAACCATAGATGTAGATAGTATAGCAAATAAAAAAGCCGCTGTTATAGCGGCATACATTAATCTGGAACATCATAATTCGGTTCAGGATCGATACCTTCGGCATCAGAATGTTGTACACCATGTTTTTGGTTGTACCTATTTACACGTGCGACTGAGCGAGGTTCTTTTCCCGCTTCGATACGGTTAGCATCATCGCGGATACGATACTTGTAGTAACTACCATATTTCTGTATCAAGAACTTACTATTTTCAATACTTAAATCCATTTCTACAAGCCAAAAGGTGTAAGGTTTACGTTTAATATAACGGCCGCATTGAGTTGGTGGAATGAACTTACGCATATGAATTAACCCCTTAACACGAACAAGCAAAAGTTTTACATTGGTGTTTGGGAAACTTGGCCATTTTTCTGCAATTTCAACCAGGCAACTAACCCAGGATTTCATAATCAAAAAGAAGTTGTCAGACCTTCTACGTATGGGTTTTGAATACAAAGGTTCTTCCATATACTTATTTATGGAGAGTACCCATCCGGTATCGCTCTTCTTAGGTTTTTGTAGCAAATCACTCCACGTCGTACAGACAATGACTTCGCTTTCATTAAAGTAACCTCTAAAGCATTTTTCAATACCCTCCTTGCCTCTTACAAATTTTTTAACTCCTGAATGTATTGCACTTTCTAACAAATCACGCTTCGGTATTTCTTCAAACTTTTTGTTTTTTAGCCATTTAAATAAATCAAAAAATCCTTCTGGATTTAAAGCTTTTTTCATAATTCAATTTTTAAAATGTTGTTTACTTCCACCATACCACACATATCCAAAAAAGAAAGACCGCATCACTGCGGTCTTTCTTTGACTATTTTGCTCCCTTTTTTGGTTTCTTTTTTTCTTTGCGCTGACTGTCGTTGCCTTTTGCCATTGTGGTATGTGGTTATGCTTGTATGTGTATAGTATAAATCCCCTATTCCTTTCCTTCAAGCACCATCATCATGCGTGCGATACGAAGCTCGTCGTAGGAGTATTTGTCTTTGAGGACTTCGCGCACTGGAGCAAGCTTGGTAGTGTCTATCGTCTGAAAGGTGCGTTTTATTTCGTTGTATCCCTTCTGTATAGTTGGTGTTATGAGGTATGCAATATCGTCATAGGAGAGTTTGTTATCTGCAACAAGGCGCTCGATATGTCCGTATATCGTTTGCTCAGTCATGCCACGCTCGCGCGCAATGATTGGGACCAGTTTGCCTTGCAGTACGAGCATGAGGGTAGCTTCGAGCGTATCAACTTTTGCCTTTTTTTCTTTTCTAACAGTAGTCGAAAGTGAACCACCAATAGAAAGAATAAAATTCTCTTGCATCTTTGCGATATCGCTCTTTGTCATGTCACCAAAAAGTGTTGCTGCTCTATCTGAATCCTGCTTAAATCGTGCATCGATGGCAAGGATTTTCGGATGTACCTCAAAGGTCCTCGTATTGTATCCGAGCAAATGTATACCTTCGAGCGATCTGACGCGTGAGAGTGCGACATATCCTTGTCCGTATTCAAAAACCTCACGCAAATCCATGACTGCACTATCCATACTCATTCCCTGGCTTTTATGAACGGTAATAGCCCATGCAAGTCGAAGCGGTACTTGGGTTATCCGCGCCTTTTCCTTCCCGTTTTCTTCAAGTACCCATGACTCAGGCTCTACCGTAATCCGCTCCCCTTTGAGCGTCTCAATGATTGGATACTTAGTCGTCGGTTCAAATCCATTCACGGTACCGAGCGTGCCATTCACGTACCCTTTTTGTGGATTGTTTTTAGTACACATGACCGTCGCACCTCGCTTGAGGAAAAGTACCTCAGGCGAGAGGCACCCTTTTTTGAGGCCTTGAACGAGCGATTCCCTTCCTTTGCTTTGCATAGTAAAACTCGTTGCAATACCACCAAGACGCTCGAGTTCGTCAGTGTTGAGAGCGTCTACATCGGCGTTGTGAGTATAGAGCCTTGTCAGAGGTTTGTCTGGATCATACACATCTTCATGGATCACTCTTTTTTCTAGATGCTCATGGTGTATCGCGTCATAGGTGTTTGAGCGTATAGCAGAAAGAATACCGAGAAATTTCTCATCAGCTTGGCGATGTTGCTCGGTCAAATAGCACACAATAGGAGTGAGCGCCTTCCATGCGTCGCTTTCAAATGCAAAGTGAGTTTCGCCACGAGAAATAGGAGGAAGCTGAAAAAAGTCTCCCACTAGTATGACCTGCATACCTCCAAATGCCTCATCGTTTCCTCGAAGCGTACGAGCGAGAGAGTCTAACATATCGAGCATGCTCGCATCGATCATGGATACTTCATCAATGATCAGTACCTTGGTCGACTGCATGCGCTTTACGAGGTATTCCGTTGTTGAGAGCTGATCGAGATCGTACGGAGAGAGCGAGCGGCGAATTCCGATACCGCTCCATGAGTGAATAGTCTGCCCCCCAATATGAGTTGCGGCGATACCGGTCGATGCTGTGATTGCTGGTTCAATACCGTGCTCTCGTAAATACTGTACATACGCATTGATAGTATATGTCTTGCCGGCACCAGGCTCCCCTGTCAAAAAAACATTAGCCCCTGTTTTTAGTATGGTAAGCGCTTCGCTCTGCGTCATAGTCCCAAGTGTACACTACATTCATCAAGAAAAAATAAAATGGTATAATGTGCCTATGAAGAAACTCACTCCATATATAGTCGAGGGTCTTGTGGCAGGGGTGCTAGTGTATTACGCATCTACCCGTATCGATACCTCTACTACTACACCCGCCCAGGTCTCCGAACTTCCAACACCTGAGCCTACTGCCCCCGCTCCACTTGAGCCTCTCCCTACACCAAAAGGCACCGTCTCATATCACACACTCGCGACAACATCCCCGAAACCAGCTGCAGAACTTGCAAATGATGTTGGACTCTCTCATGTAGACTTCACCCTCTCTCTCAACCGACTTGACCAAGCACATATACCTCAAGGTACGACCTTTGTTGTCCCTGATTCGTTCGCCGATCTTGATGCATACAGTCCATTTCCTGAAACTATTGAAAACGCAAATGATATACCAAAGCTCTTTATTATATCTCAACGAGTACAAGCATTTGGAGCATATGAGTATGGCAAGCGAGTACACTGGGGTACAGTTTCCACAGGAAAAGAGAGCACCCAAACTCCGAGCAGACTCTATAGTACAAACTGGAAAGGAAAACTCGTGCACAGCACCATTGAGGACGCATGGCTCTTGCCGTGGTATTTCAACCTCGATAGCATGGAAGGCATATCAATGCACCAGTATGATCTCCCTGGATATCCAGCGAGTCACTCATGCATCCGTATGTCTGGCAAAGACGCCGAGTGGGTATACAACTGGGCCGACCAATGGGTGCTCTCACCTGACGGCAATACGAGACTAGCATATGGCACTCCGGTGATCATATATGGACAATATGCGTATGGAAAAACTGCTCCATGGAAAAAACTCGCGCAAGATCCTACGGCAACATCTCTCGGTGAATCAGAACTCGCGGATATAGTTTCGCAGTATCACCGAGAAATACTTGAAAGGCAAACACAACGGCAACAGATCCTGGGTGAGCAATAAAAAATCCCCGAATCATGATCGGGGACTTTTGTTACGCAATTGAGATAAGGAGAAGGAGTGCTCCCATGAGCGCAATATTCTTTGTGAAGTTGATACGCTCACTCATACGAGCATGGGGATCAGTCTCTTTCCAAAATCGGTGCATCATGAGCGTCGTAGGAATAAGGAATATGACGACGAGTGCCATACCAAGAATCGCAAACTTGTTAAAGAGCACTGCAACACCTCCGAGCGCGAGCATTATCCCACTAACAACTACTGCAGCTTTTGCAGCGGGTACTCCCTTCATTTTTGAATACGCCGTCATGCCGCGCATGTTTGCGAAATGGTTAAATCCACTATACAGAAAATATCCTCCCAAAAGTATTCGTCCAATTATAAATACTACTTGCATACAATTTCAATCGTTACTGCTAATACACCCAGTATACACGAGAAATGTAGATATTCACACCCGGGTTGTATTTACTATTTTTCATAGCTTCTGCTATACTAAAGGTCTATCAGATTAGTTTATAAGCTGATAGACAAGGCTAACGACACAACCGCCACACGATACGTGTGGCGGTTGTGCTTGCATTAGAGCGAGAGTCGGCGAAGCGTAGCATCTTTGCCGATGATAGTTGCTATCTCGAATGGGTCTGGTGACTTCTCACGGCCTGAGAGCGCAACACGCAGTGGCCAGAGTACATTTCCCTTTCCTACATCTTCTGCGTACGGCATGATTGCTGCTTTAACACTCTCTAGTGACCATTCGCTAACACCATCAAGTAGCTGGCGTACTTTTTTCAAATGCAAACGCGCATTTTCATACGTGTCATTTTTCCAAACAATCATTTTTTGATCTACTTCTGGATCCTTGAACAAGTACCTGCTTTCCTCGAAAAATCCTCCCACGTCAGAGAATTTTGTAATGCGCTCCCGGACAAGTGCTTCTACACTTTTAAGCATCTCTTCATTTGCCCATGACGGAAGGAAAGCTCTTGCATACGTTACAAATTCATCCGAAGAAAGCATTTTGATGTATTCACGATTAAACCAGTCAAGTTTTTCTTCCTTAAAGATAGCTCCAGATTTTTGCATTCGGTCAAAATTAAAACGTTCAATAAGTTCTGGTATAGAAAAGATTTCACGATCACTTCCTGGATCAGCTGGATTCCAACCAAGCATACTTATACAATTAAATACCGCACCAGGCAGATAGCCGAGTTTTGCATAATCCGTCATCGCAAGAGCACCCTTTCTCTTTGAAAGTTTCTTTTTATCGAGACTGAGCACGAGAGGTAAATGAGCGTACTGTGGAAGTTCCCAACCTAATGCTTCATGAAGCAAGATATGACGCGGAGTGTTTGATATATGTTCTTCTGCGCGAATGACATGTGTTATACCCTCGTCGTGATCATCAATAACTACTGCGAGGTGATAGAGAGGGTCATCAATATTTCGCGCAATAACAAAATCTCCAAGATCCGTTGTATCAATTGAGATTGTACCCCGAATGAGATCTTTGAATATAATAGTTTTATTCGGATTACGAAAACGTATTACATCCTTCAGTACCCCAGATCCATCCTTTGCCTCTTCTCTAGAAATATACGCTTTGTTTTCATCTATAAGTTGATGAAGAACTGCTTTATGGCGTTCGAGATTTTCTGATTGAACATACATACGGTCATGATTAATTCCGAGCCATTGTAGTGCTTCAAAGATATCATCTTTTGCTTCTGGTACATTTCGCACCCTATCGGTATCCTCTATTCTTAGCACAAACTCACCACCTTGCTGGCGCGCAAAAAGCCATGCGTACATCGCAGTACGATACCCTCCAGCATGAGCTTTTCCTGTCGGACTCGGAGCAAATCGAGTAACTACCTTTTCATTCATATCTGCATCCTACCAAAAATATCCTTTATTGACAAAGGAATTTTTTAGGTTAGGATTAAGAAAAAAATATATGCATATAATTGCATTGATTGTTGGTATTGTAACTTTTTGCACCTGTTCAATATATATAGTTGAAGTCGCAACGTATGGAGGTATATTTAAACCCGTAATACACGACTACCAAAAAGGAAAAAAGTCGAGATACACTTTATACTTTTTTATTGGTTTATCTATTCTGATAGTATCAAGTAGTTTCCTGCTTGAATATTATATGGTTTTAGAAAGACCAGTGACTATTTTCACAAGTGTAACTGTCTTTTTACTTTTTTATGCAATATTGCATTCGCGGTATGTACCAAAAGAAAAGCAGGAATTAAAGGATGAAATACCAAAAAGAAAAAAATAAGCCGGTAGCTCCGGCTTTATTTATTTCTCCATGCTTCGTACAGCACCACCGATGCAGCAACGGATGCATTGAGCGACTCACAGCCTGGTTGCATTGGTATAGAGAGCTGTACATCACAGAGCTCCAGTGTTTTCTCTCTAATGCCCGTAGACTCGTTTCCCACCACAAAGAGCGTCGGTGTATCAAATGCTGCATTCTTTAGTTTTGTATCTCCATCCATCACAAGCCCGTATACCCAAAAACCGTGTGACTCTTTGAGCTTGCGCACTGTTTGATTTACGTTTCCGATTTGTACGATCGGAATTCGAAACACCATCCCAGCAGAAGTCTTGATGACGGTGCCGGTGATAGGTGCTTGGTTGTGCTCCGGAATCAAGACTGCACTCGCGCCAAATGCCGCAGCCGATCGAATAATCGCTCCAACATTATGCGGATCATGAAGTTCATCGAGAAGTACGATAGATGGATTCTTAGTATCTTTGATTGCCTCAAGCGCTTCCTCGAGCGGTGTGTACAACTTTTCTGGTGAAATGAGTGCGATCACGCCTTGATGTACCGCATCAGCGCCTACGCTTCTCTCTTCGCCTTTCATACTGCTTGGAGTTATCGCATGCGTTTTCAGCAGACCCATGAGCTCCTTGTCGGTACTCGCACTCGCATCCAAAAATACCTTGCGCACTGCGCCGGGTTTGGTTCCCAAGATTTCTCGAAGCGCATGCTTCCCATAGAGATATATTTTTTCTTCTTTCATTAGTGGTGCGCCGAGTAGGATTTGAACCTACGTAGCCCGAAGGCGCCTGATTTACAGTCAGGTGTAATTGACCACTCTACCATCGACGCATGCCTCCCAAAAATGGGAGGGGTTGGGCGAAAGGTTAGAAAGCCGAAGCTTCCTTCTTTCGTCCAGACAAAGAACTATTTGAACGCTTCTTTTTTTTGTGTTGAACGTTGATGAGGACGTCATCATCGTTCATAGAAACGTCCACCCGATCACCTTCCTCGACAGAGCGAGCGATGATACGGGTTGCAATCGGATTCAAGATTTTAGTCTGAATCAATCGATTGAGGGGACGTGCCCCGTAATGAGGATTATATCCGACACGAGCCAGATATGAAAGCGCATCGTCTGCAATATGTACTTCGATACCCTTATCGAGAAGTCTCGAAAGGACCGAGTCAGTACGCAGCTTGACGATATCCTTGATCGCTGCCTGAGACAGAATATCAAAGACTACTGTTTCGTCAATACGGTTGAGGAATTCTGGTCGGAAATAATCTTTGAGCGCACCTTCTACCTTATCTTTCATATGGAGGTACTCACCTTCTTCGCTGTGTGTGTGGAACCCGATAGTTTCCATCTTTTCGATAAACTGACTACCGATATTGCTTGTCATGATGATGACCGTATTTTTAAAGTTCACAAGCCTTCCCTTTGCATCACGCAGATGTCCTTCGTCGAGAACTTGGAGCAGTACATTAAACACTTCTGGGTGTGCCTTTTCTACCTCATCAAAGAGTACGACTGAATACGGTCGATGACGCACTGCTTCAGTGAGTTGTCCGCTTTCTTCGTGCCCGACATATCCAGGAGGAGAGCCGATGAGTTTTGAGACGCTGTGGCGTTCCATGTATTCACTCATGTCGACTCTGATGAGTGCCTTGTCGTCGTTAAACATAAATTCTGCGAGCGCCTTGGTAAGCTCAGTCTTTCCCACTCCTGTCGGACCGAGGAAAAGAAATGATCCGATCGGACGATTTGGGTCCCCGATACCTGCACGGTTGCGCCGTATCACATTTGAGATTTTCTCTATAGCTTCGTCTTGCCCAACTACGCGTTTGTGGAGCTCTGTTTCCATATGCACGAGCTTTTCACGTTCTTCTTCCATCATCTTGGTGAGCGGTACGCCCGTCCAGCGCGCAACCACTTGCGCGATATCTTCTGCGGTGATTTCTTCTTTGAGTACTCGACGAGTCTTTTGGAGTTTTTTGAGTTTTGCAGTTTTGGTCTCAAGTTCTTTTTGGAGCATCGGAATGTGCCCATAGCGTATCTCTGCCGCACGTCCGAGATCTGCTCGTGCTTCTGACCCCTCTGCTTCAAGTCTGAGGGTTTCGAGGTCTTTCTTGATCTTTGCTATCTCTCCAAGAGTTGACTTCTCATGTTTCCATTTCATCTCGAGCTCCTTGGTACGCTCATTTACATTTGCAATCTCCGCATCAATATCCTTGATGCGATCTTTTGCAACCTTTGCGCCTGTATCTGCTTCAATGTCTTTTCGAAGTGCTTCCTTTTCTATTTCAAGACGCATGATCTTACGGTGTGCTTCTTCGAGAACGGCAGGTTTATTTTCAAGTGTCATACGGAGTGCCGATGAAGCCTCGTCGAGCAGATCTATCGCCTTGTCGGGCAAGAAACGACTGGTGATATAGCGTGTTGAGAGCTGTACCGCGGCAACGAGCGCGTCATCAGTGATATGTACGCCATGATAAAGCTCATACTTTTCTTTAAGTCCGCGGAGTATGGCGATAGTATCTTCTGGTGTTGGTTCTTCGACATACACTGGCTGGAAACGACGTGCGAGCGCCGGGTCTTTCTCAATATATTTTTGATATTCTTTGAGGGTAGTTGCACCGATCGCGCGCAGCTCTCCTCTGGCAAGCGCTGGCTTTAGAAGCTGCGCAAAGTCGCCAGTTCCTTCTCCAGATCCTGCACCAACGATATTATGGATCTCATCAATAAAGAGAATAATTTTCCCTTCTGCGCGCTCAACTTCTTTGAGAATATTTTTTACCCGCTCCTCAAATTCGCCACGGTATTTGGTACCTGCCAAAAGTGAGCCGATATCAAGTGATACTATTTCTTTGTCCTTGAGCGATTCTGAAACGTCCCCTTTTGCTATACGGTTTGCAAGACCCTCAACGACTGCGGTCTTTCCAGTACCGGGTTCACCAAGAAGTATTGGGTTGTTTTTGGTACGGCGTGAGAGTATCTGCATGATACGCATGATCTCTATGTCGCGTCCAATGACCGGATCAAGTTTGTCTTCGCGCGCAAGTGCGGTGAGGTTGCGGGTAAATTTATTGAGCATGCGGAGCTTTTTACCTTCTTTTGTGTCTGCACCTTTGTTACTTCGGTATTCAGAAATAGCTTCGATGAGTGCGTGCCGGTCAATTTTAAATTGCCCAAGAAGCTGTGTTGCTTGGTTTTGAATATCGAGAAGCGCGACAAAAAGGTGCTCTGTTGAGACGAAACTATCTTTCATCTCAGCCGCTACCTTGAGCGACTGCTCGATAGCCTGCGCGAGATCTGCGGTCAGGAACATCTGGTATGACGGCGCAACGGTATTTGAACTCTCTGCACTTTCAATAGCCTCAAGAACACTATCGGTCATGAGGATACTGTCTATATCGAGTCGCTCGAGGAGCGTAATAACATTTGACTCTTCTTGAACAAGAAGTGCCGCAAGGAGATGCAGTGTCGACACTGAGTTTTGCCCTCGTTCGATGGCAAGCTCATGGGCACGTTTTATCACCTCTTTGGCCTTCGTCGTAAATTGGTTAAGTGGTGGCATCATATGACTAAAATACAAATTATGAGATAAGGAAAAACAGTCGATCAACCGTGGTAGGTATGCAGCAAGTTCTGTATGAGGATACTATAGCACAAAAGTCAAGGGTTTTCTAGAGTTCATTATATTTTTGCAGAACTTTTTTCAAAGCATTCACCGCCGTATCTATCTGGCTTTTCTTCGTCATTCTCCCAAATGAAAATCGCACTGCTCCCCATCCTGATCCGTATATTTTTTGTACAATGTGAGATTCTTGATCCTCTTCATTTTTGCACGCTGATTTTGCAGACACGGCGATTCCTTTTGCGTCGAGTTCGATGACGAGTAGCTCTGAGTCAAAGTTCTTGATCGCGATGTGTGAAATGTGGGGCGAACGCTGGACATCTAGCGCAGTAACGATTGCTAGAGGTATGTGTTGCTGTAGTTGCTGCTCAAAATAATCACGCAGTTCTGTGATCCGAGCAGACGCTTGTTCTCGTTTGTTTTGTGCATACTCAAGTGCATGCGCAAATGTATGAATAAGTGCGACCGGCTGGGTTCCGGGACGTAGCCCTGCCTGCTGACCTCCACCGTATAGTATTGGCGAGAGTTGTACCGATCGCTTTTTATACAATACCCCGACACCTTTTGGTGTATAGAGTTTTGCCGCACCGAGAGTCAGCATATCGACACCAAGTTGGGCCGTATTGAGCGAGAAGTAGAGCGGCGCCTGAGTAGCATCTGTATGCAAAAGAATAGTTACTTCTGGATGTTGTTTGCGCAGATATCGTACACGTTTTGCAATATCTTTTATCGGCTGCACAGTTCCCAACTCATTACTGACATAGATGATTGAAACAATCAATAGTTTACACGCAGGAGGCACCGCTATGAGCTTGGGGTCAATCACACCGTTCGCTGTTGGAACTGTGATGGTATTGATACCGCGCGCATGCGATGCAACCTCAAGCACTGCGCTATGCTCAAGATCGCTTGTGAGGATGGTGATACTCGATGGATCAACTCCTTGCTCTATAGCAGCGTATATCGCACCTAAAAGAGCGAGGTTATCACTCTCTGTTGCGCCACTCGTAAAAATAATCTCATCAGTGTGTGCATGCAGTACTGCTGCTACTTTTTGCTGCGACGCTTGCAATACTTTTTTGAGCGCTACACCTTCTTTGTGGAGCGCGCTTGGGTTTACTCCTTCGATAAGAGGTGCAATACGAGGAAATGAGGCAAGCATACGTGTATCAAGCGGCGTCGAAGACGCGTAGTCAAGGTATATGCGTCTTGTTCGAAATGGCTTGAAAAACATAGAAAAATCAGTATAATAACGGTCTATGCTCGGCAGTATACCACCAGTTGCAATAGTTGCACTCCTTGTGCTTTTGGTGTCGCTCATAGTACTTATTGTGCTCGTTGTTCGCATGCGAAAAACACTTGCGAGCTTTATGACTGGCAAAGACGGGGGTTCGCTCGAGTCAACTCTTGCCTGGCTCACCCAAAAGTCTGCTACAACTGACGAAACACTCGAAGCACACAAAGAAGCACTCGAGATACTCGACCGTCGTGTCAAAAAAAGTATTCGAGGGTACTCACTCGTCAGATACAACGCCTACGAAAGCTCAGGAGGACAGCAAAGCTTTGCAACAGGATTGCTTGATGAACACGAAGATGGCTACATCCTTTCAGTCATCACCAGCCGCAGTCATGTAGGAGTGTATGCAAAAAAGATAAACCGAGGTGTCCCTGAAATCTCGCTCACTGACGAAGAAACAGAAGCATTACAAGACGCTAAGAAAAATTTGAGTTAACTACTATGAACACTATCTCCTGCCCAATCGTCGCCGTCATGGGTCACATCGACCACGGCAAATCAACCCTCCTTGACTATATCCGCAAAAGCAGTGTTGCCGCTGGTGAAGCTGGTGGCATTACTCAGCACCTCTCTGCGTACATGATCAGTATTGATCATCAAGGTAGCACTCGTACTATCACCTTTCTCGACACTCCAGGACACGCTGCATTTACTGGTATGCGCGAGCGCGGCGCAAGTACTGCTGACATCGCAATACTCGTTGTCTCTGCAGAAGACGGCGTAAAGGCACAGACCATTGAGGCTCTCAATACTATTCGCAGTGCCCATATCCCCTTTATAGTTGCAATCAATAAAATAGATCGACCCGAAGCAAATATTGAACGTACCAAGCAGATGCTCGCAGAACAGGAAGTCCTCGTTGAAGGCTACGGCGGTACTATTCCATGGGTTGCGGTGAGTGCAGTCAAAGGTACAGGTATTGAGGACATTCTTGATACGATCATCTTGGTTGCCGACCTTGAAGGCATCACCGCGAGCACTGAGGGCGATGTCGACGGTATTGTTATCGAAAGCAATCTAGACGCAAAGCGCGGCATAGCGGGTACTATAGTTATAAAGAGTGGCACCCTCTCCCAGGGCGCGTTCGTCGTTGCAGGAAATGCACTCACTACTACTCGCATCATGGAAGACTTCCTCGGAAAACCCCTCAAACATGCAACCCCGGGTACCCCCGTGCACCTCGTTGGGTTTGATAGCGCCCCAAGTGTTGGCACTCGGATCAAAGTATTTGAAAAGAAACGTGATGCGGAGCGCTACATAGAAGAGCTCGGGGCAAACACCCAGGGAGATATAACTGAAGCCGCTCCAGGAGACGTAGTAGTGCCCATTATTCTCAAAACAGATGTATTTGGCACTGCCGAAGCTATCGAGCGCGAAATCAAGAAAATACAAGTAGAAGGACTCTACATCAAACTCATTCATAAAGGCATTGGTGCAATAAATGAGAGCGATATACGTCTCGCACAATCTGACAAGACCTCTCTCATTTTGGGATTTAATGTTTCTCTTGATGCTCGCGCGCAAAGTCTCAATGAGACCGTCGGTGCAAGTGTGCAAACATTTACGATCATCTACAAACTCACCGAATGGCTCGCCGAAGAACTCGAGCAGCGACGTCCACGTATTGAGACACGCAAGGTCATTGGAAGTGCAAAAGTCCTCAAAGTATTTTCCAAAACCAAGGACCGCCAGGTCATCGGTTGTCGCGTGGATAGTGGAGTACTCAGTCAGGGTGCAAAAGTATCTATCATCAGACGTGAGCACCCGCTCACCCAAGGCACCATAGTCGAGATCCAGCAAGCAAAGCAAAAAGTGCGAGAAATAGGCGACGGCGAATGTGGCATGCAAGTTGAATGCAAAAATGATATTGCCCCAGGAGACGTACTCGAAGCATTTATGATGGTACGAGAATAACATGCAAACCGGACGAACAGAAAAAATAGAAGAATACATCAAAGAAATCGCAGCAGCATTCATTGAGCGTGAAAGTAACAAGACTGCGCTCATCACCGTCACACGGGTTGAGCTCTTTGAGCGCGGACGCAAGGCGATGCTCTATCTCTCAGTCATGCCCGAAAGCGGCGAAGAATCTGCGATCAACTTCCTCAAACGTAAGCGCCCGGAGATCCGCGATGCAATAAAGGCGCGTCTCAATATCCGCACTATTCCCTTTCTTGATGTCCAGATTGACACTGGAGCAAAAGCACTCCACACTATAGAGACTCTTTTAAAGGAGTAATGACCCGATGGCCAAGTGGTAAGGCGGAGATCTGCAAAATCTCTATACGCGAGTTCGATTCTCGCTCGGGTCTCCCTGCCCAAGTGATGGAATGGTAGACATAGGGGACTTAAAATCCCCAGACAGAAATGTCGTGTGGGTTCGAGTCCCACCTTGGGCACCTTGCTGTTGGTGTTACTTTGCGGTATCATGGCATCACCAGACGCATGCTGGAGTGGCGGAATTGGTATACGCGCTGGTCTTAGGAACCAGTGCCGCAAGGCTTAAGGGTTCAAGTCCCTTCTCCAGCACAACGAAATATGCCTCTATAGCTCAGTTGGTAGAGCAGCTCCCTCTTAAGGAGACGGTCGCAGGTTCGAGCCCTGCTAGGGGCACAAACGCAAAAAACTCCTTTAAATAGGAGTTTTTTGCTATCTTTCTCATTTGACAAATATATGTTTTACTGCTATAATAATCCCAAATTAAACAATATTTTGAACTTTAAAAATACTATTATGAAACTAAGAGAGATACTCATTAACGATGAGGCAACGTATTGCCTTTTCTCACCAAAACGCGGTCTTCACTACCTGAAGGCACGATTTAACACAATTGAGCGCGAGATCTACTACAGCAAAAATGATCCTGCGCCGACTAGACCTATTTTCTTCTTCCCTTTTAGCGAAGAGATCTTTCATTTCAGCTTTACGTTCAGTTCACTTATGACTGAACAAAAAGCAGCAGAAAAGAATCTCACTCCAGTGCTGACCTTTGAAACGAATTTGAAAGGATCCGGTGAAGAAGATGATACGGTAAAAGCACAAAAAATGTGCATGGTGACGCGCACGGTTGAAAACCAGTATTACCTGTACGACCGTGAAGTTCACCCATTTGAGATCGAGATTCTAAGTGAGGATAGTACTAGCATTAAGTTTGTACTTACATACACGCTTCTGATTGAGGATATGTTTGTTATTTTAACTGATTATGCCAGCGGAAATTTCCTGGAAGTCGCAGAACGTATGATTAAATATGAGATAAATTGCATTTTTAGGGGAAGACCGTTTGACGAGCTTCGTGGAAGCATCAAAAACGGTATACGTGATGAACTCGATAATATTAAAACGAAGCTCAACGATACATTTACAACTCACGGCTTTAGATTAGATGCAATCACTCATGAAGGAACGATCATTCCTGAAAGTTCAATGGAGCGGGTTAAAGCTCGGCAAAGCATCCCAATTGAAGAAGACAAAAAAAAGGCTTCAGTAATTAAAGCTGAAGCAGACAAGGAAGTAAAAGTCATTGGTGCGCAAGCTGAGGCCCAGAGATTGGAGATCACACGAGAGGCCGAAATCAAAATGATGGTAAAAGAGACCACTGATGTCGGGACTGCGCGGACAGTACAGCTCGAAAATCAGCTCGGAAAAGTTACTGCATACAACAATGCCAACAAGGAAAAAGTTGATGAAACAGCAGTAGGTGTTGCATCCAGGCTCGGTAGAATGAAAGCTGGTGTATTTACTGGTGAAGGTATATTTGGTAAGAAAGATCCGCTTGCAGAGCATGTTGCTGCGACAATTGTCGGTAATCAAATTTCTAACGAATTAAATCCTTAAAAATGTCCAAAACATTCTCAAAAGCAGAAATGCGTGCCTCAGATATTAAGTTATTACTTATTGTAGGGACACCGATTGCTTTAGTTGTTTTTGTTGGAGTGTATTTCCGGGAATATATATTCTCATGGTGGGCACTCCTTGCACTCGCTGCAATTGCATTCTTCATTCTCATGAGGAAGAACAAATACCAGTTCAGTATAGGCACTAAAAAGCAGGAAGTGCTGCACTGGCTTCGGTATGTAGTCATTGCGGCGATCCTCGTAGGACCATTGTATTATCACGCAGGATATATTCATATATTTTCAAATACCCCTTCGAAAGAAGCGATAGCTGAAGAAATCCGTATGAAAAGTCCGGCACTCTCTGATATCGTGACTCCGTCTGGGTATAAACCACTTGCCTACGGTGAGTACGGCTCGTATCCAAGCGCAATCAGACAGCTACAGTGGGGTCCAGAAAGTGGATGTCTCGTGCCTGCACTTGCAGGACAGACCTTGCGGGTGAGGCTCACGGTGCCAAGTGACACATCACGTCACGTAACGCTCTGTATCACGCACCAAAACGACGAAGGGTACATACGGTTCCCTACGAAGTTTGAAGATAATACGCTTGTGCGTACTGACGGAGTGTATCCTCAAGGTACCTACATTGCTGAGTTTATCGGTCCGAGTACACAGTTCATATATGGTAAGCAAAAACAAATACAGTAACAAAGGCAAAGGCCGGACAGAATGTCCGGCCTTTTTTCATTTCGGGAAATTGAGCTCTTGGAGCGTTGGCGCTTCGAATGTTTGTTTTTCGTTTGTAAATGTCGCTCCTTTGATACCAAGCGTACTAGTGAGTATAGTAATGATGCCATACACACCAAACATGATCAGAAACCCTACTACACCCCACAACATATGCTGACGTCCTTTTTCTCGCTTTTCCTGGCTCGCACCGCCACGGATATACTCCATGATGCCCCAGAGAAATATGACAAGCGCGACGATGAATGCAAGTTCAATGGCAGGATTTAAAATCTTTGCATTGATCTTGTAGATAACGTCATCAAGTGAGTCAGCGTACGCAATCATAGGGATTACTGACAAGAGTTACCGACTGGGTATGTTCCTGGAGGACAAGTGAGACCAACTGGAGCATTGTTGCCATTTGTACCGACGATATTTCCAGCTATCTTGATGATACCCCATACTGAAACCGCAATAAAGAGTCCGAGAAGTCCATTGAGCATCATCTTGCGGCGCTCAGGAAGCTTTGCTGCCTCCTTTTCTGAGATGTAGCGGAACACACCAATCAAGAAAAAGAGTGTCATGAGCACCATGATGATAACAATAGACCGATCAAGCCATCCCGCACCTGCGTCAACAACATTGTTTACGTATCCGAACTGCTGAGCGAGAGCAAGTGCTGGCACGAGCATAGTACCACTAAAAGAAATAAGAGCTGTTTTTTTCATAGAATAATATTAGTTATAAGTACCTGATAATATTCGAAGCCAGGTATGGTGAAAGTATACCACACTACTACCATTGTCTAGCTATTTGAGTGAAGAAGTCTGAAGGATGGGTACAGCTGATCCTGTTCCAAGTGTGTTTCCGACTATTTTAATGATACCCCAGAGGCTTGTCATGACAAACAGTCCAATAAGTCCCGCAATGATAAACTTTTTGCCTTCTTGTTTCTTGACCGGATCTGCGGCGGCAATGAACTTCATGACACCCCAGAGGAAAAAGACGAGTGCTGCAGCAAATATAAGCGGTATAATCGCAACCAATATAATACATTTGACCCACACCAATATATCAAATACCGATACGAACTTTATTTTACTGCACTGCTGGAGCTCGAGCGACCCGGAGGGCGCATTTGAAGCATGTTGTGTGAGAGCCGGATCATTATTTACTGCTCCCGTAGCTATACCATTACCGACCGCTCCTGGAAGTGTGGGTGTATAGTATCCATGACTTACCGCATCACACTTTGTTTTATTTACTGAGTAGTACGTGACGCAACATTCATTAAAATTAAAGTTAAAAATATTATCACACTGCCCTCCAACTGGAGCAGTGTTTTGATTTGCAGTGGTGGTAGTCTCGGGTGAGGTTGCTGCAGGCTCTGCGTTCGCATATCCATGAGCTTGTGCATTGGCGTATATAGAGCATGCCTGCGCATTTGCCGTCCCTGCTCCCACACTACAGCATATCGAGTGGTTTTGGTCATTTACAACTGAGCAGTTTACCGTCGTTTGTGCTCTTGCAACACCAACAAAAATGAATAGTATTGCAAAAATGGTGAGAAAAAAGGGTTTCATACTTAATTAACAATTGTATTTACTGTTCCAATAATAGCATTTGTGATGGTCCATGCACCAAGGATAAGCAACATACCAATGACTGTATACCAAAACATTTTCTTGGCTTCTGCGACTTTAGTCGGGTTGCCTTGTGCCAGGACAAACTTGAATCCAGACCAAATAAAGAACACAACGAGAAATGGTATTGCTATTTTGATCACTACTTTGAGGAAATAGGCTATAGCTTCTTGGATCGTATCAACTTTGAGCGGATTTTGTAGATGTACACCGATAGAAAACGCGCTCTGTGCACCACTCGCGGTAACACTTGCAGCATTCGGATTTTGACCGGGCGTAAATACCCCACCTATAGCACTAGAAACGGGCGCTTGAGTCGCAGTTGCTCCTGGCGCGGTACCTTTTGTAGTTACGGTACATACCTGTCCCAAGAGTGTTCCTGCCCCGTCAAATATAAGTATTTTATAGGTACTACCCTCTAGAAGACTACTGTAGGTATATGTACCCAATGTGCCTTCATACGCAGTCTGTGTTGGCATGAGGGCGTATGAGTTGTTGAGCGCTCCAGGCGGGAGTGCCTTAACAAGATGACTAATGAGAGATGCGCCTTCAATAGTCACTGTTGCGTCAGTTGTGCCTGCTTGGGTGGAGCGACAGCTATACCCTGTTGCTGTTGAAGTACTAGTAGAAGCAGATGAGCTTTGTGCTGCGGACTTGGTAGTAAATTGAGTACTGCCTATATATGTCACTCCTAGAGTATCAGTTGCCTTTACTTCTATTTTGTACGTAGTGTTAGCACTGAGTACTCCGGCGTCATACGGCACAATAGCACCTGAGGCGAATGATATAGGTACTGGCCCGGAATAACTATCTACATATGTTGCATTTTGACCTTTGTATACATATATAGAACCCTTTACTTCATGATCAACAGTGGACTGAATACTGATAGTAGCAGAGGTTTGTTCAACATTGGTAACCGATATCTTAAAACCAACCGTATCTGCGTGTACTGGAGTACTCAACGTTATCCATAGGATCAGAGAGAGTATCGCTTTTGGAATAAATTTCATCATGTCTAAGTATATCGTTAGTTTCCAAGAAACTCTATACCGTCTTGTTTAAAATTGTCATTGAGGAGTGTGGTCATAAGTGTTCGCACAATAAGCCATGCACAAAGTAATATGATAATACCTACCACAACATTCCCGAGCACCTTTTTAAGATTTACAACCTTTGCTGGGTTGCCCTGGGCAGTGATGTATTTGAAACCGACATAAATGACAATAAGAATAAATACAGGGATGAGCAGTGTTTTAAATATAAAACTAATAATATTATTAAGAAGTTTTAAAGAGTCGCTAAAGGTGCACTTGTCCGTACAAGGAATAATACTACTTTGTACATCATCCGGAGTTTCAGAAGTTGCAGTCGAAGTAAAGCAGCTTGGATCAGGCTCAAGATCAAGCACTCCGTCTCCCTTTCCCGTATCTGGGTTCAAAAAATCAACCCCGTACTGATCAGCCTTTCCATCGACATCATTATCAATGCCGTCATGACATTGATCTCCACTTACTACAGCAGCGCTTGATGAGGCGGTTGATGCTACAGCTGTAGCTGTTTGGGTGTTTTGTTGGGTAGTGTTTTGTGCGATTTGGTTTAAGTCTTGGACTTCTTGTGTAGGCTGAGAATTTGTAGAAAAGAATTTTGTTAAAGGATCAGTTTCGGTGGATGATGAATATACCGTTGCTGCATAGGTAGTACCGGGCGATAACCCTGTTACCACACACGGTGAACTTGCTACACCAGGTTCAAATACTATCGCACTACATTCTTTGATTTTAGTGGGACTACCGAGTTCGTGTACATAGATTGCCCCACCCATATGAATCGCTGCTGTTGCAGTAATCGATACCGCGGTTGTATTCTGCTGTGTAATATCAAGAGATCGAAAATATGCAGCTGCGTGTACCTTACTTGTAATAAGGAGAAGGGCTGAAATAATAATAAAAAATCTTTTATACATAGTTATCGAGTTAATGACTGAAGTTCTCGCTGTGCATCATTTACCGCTGTAAGCGAGTCAGTTTTACCACTTGCCACAGCATTTACCATATCTGCAAAGATCTGTTGCGTCTTTGCCGGATTCGGATTCGCCCACGCAAATGTAGAAAGTGCTGCTTTAAAGAATACTGACACGTAGGGGTTGGCTTGCTGCACGAGAAGGAGTGCCCTTTGAGAAGGAGGAAGTGATAGTGCTTTAGCAATTGCATCAATTGATGTTGATGCGCTCAGAGCGCTGAGCGCTGCGTACGCTGCTACTGGATTTTTTGCACTCTTTACCATACCAAGTCCATAAAACGTACCATAAGTTACTGACCGAGCAGTATTACTTGTTTGAAGCATTTCAGTCACATCAAAGTTTAAATTTGGGTTTTGTGCCTGAATACTAAATAGTTCACTTGCAAACCCTAGATAAAATGTCGATTTTCCAGCTAGAAATTGAGTACGGCTTTCAGGTAACCCATTGTTCCATGAATAGTTTGCATTGATAGGATTGGCGAAACTTACGTAGAAATCAAGCGCCTGCGCAACAGCAGAACTTGTAGTTGTCGCCCCGCTTGACCCAAGCGTTGCAACATATCGCCCTGTACTTGCATCATACGACACAATACTGTTTCCAGTCTGCATGAAAAGTGTAGAAAGTATATCTTGCATATGCGAAATATTTTGCACAGTACCGAGCGCTATCGCTGACTGTGTGACGGCGTTTCGAGAGTCTTTCTGTGTAAATACTGGAACTGTCTGCTGCATGATAGCCCATGTTTTAGGAGGAACGACAAATGAGCCCTGCGCGAGCAAATCCTTGTTGTAATAAAGCACCATAGGATCAACAACAATAGGTACACCTATAACACCATCTTTAGTCAAAAATATCTGCGCACCGTCGACATTTGTATCACGATACTGCCGTTCGGTGTATGTCGTATATGGTATTGGCGATAGTTTATCGGCAAATTCAGTAAATGTGTCTGAAGAAAAAAGAATGAGATCTGGCTGTACATTATTTGCAAGCGCGACCGTTAGATCACTTGCGAGGTTTTGCGCATCGTGATGAAAGTATGAAATCGAATACCCTTGATTTGTAATATTAAAATTACTGAAGTACTGCTCCATGATATCTTGTGGAGCAACTCCCCATACTACTACATTCCCTGATGGAGTATTTGCAGTACTTTTACTGCCTCCAATGTTTACAAGACCTGAGAAAATAAGTACCGCTCCCGCGAACACAACCCCAAAAACGACTACAAGAATTGTTTGGAAGGATGATTTCATGTTCTTCTAAAAAGTATAGCATAGTGATGCTCGCCCGCCGGTAGAGCTACCTCTAACTTGCTGAGTCCAAACCGACTAAACAGCGCCTCGGCATGTGCCTTATCAAACACCATGTCAGGACTTGGCCCCATACCACCAAATGACTCAGTCCAATCCACGACAAGTACTCTCCCACCTGGTTTGAGTACACGCAGCAGCTCCTTCATACACCCATCTTTATCTTCTAAATGAAAGAGTACATTCGATAGAATAATAAAGTCCATACTATCGTTTGCCAGCTTTGACCCACCAAGAACTTCAATATCTCCCCACAGTGGATGAAGATTTCCCAGATGACTATCACTCGCATCACGTGTGAGGCGCGCAACAATGTCGCGATTGATTTCTATTGCAAAGACATTTCCTTGCGGCACATACTTGAGCGCTGCACGTGCCAGAAATCCAGAACCCGCACCAAAATCAGCAACACTATCCGTTGTTTGGAGATTACACACGGCAAGCAGTGCTTCTGGATCCATGAACATACATACATAAGTATAGCAACCATTCACGCAAATACGAACAGCGCAAAACAATTTTGAGAAATGCCTTGCGCAGCGCAACTGGCGCGAGCAGAGCAAAAAGTCAGCAGACTTTTATGTGTTCATTTCGAAAAATTGTTTTGCGCTGTTCGTATTCTTTAAAGCGACGTCACTGTTGCAAGCGTATCCCCTGCGCGAAGCTTCATGATAGTGACACCCTGTGTCTGTCTACCTGATGAAGGGATAGTTGAGAGATCAACACGGATCACCTGTCCTTTTTTACTCATTGCCACGAGCTCTCCGCTATCTCCGACTACCATAGCCACCATGAGGTTTCCAGTCTTTGCCGTCACCTTTGCAGTTTTGATACCACTACCGCCTCGCTTTTGCACCTTGTATTCATCAATCGCAGTCTTCTTTCCGATTCCGTTTTCTCCCATCACTAAAAGGAACGTGTTTGCCTCACTTGCAACCACGTTTGCTCCGACAATACGATCCTTTGTGCCGAGTTTCATTGCGCGCACTCCTCCTGCGGTACGTCCCATCTCGCGCACATCACTTTCTGCAAATCGGATAGACTGCCCATCACTACTTGCGAGGATAATACTTTGCCCTTTTTGTACACGGAGCGCTGTTTGGAGTTCATCTTTCGGATCAAGCTTGATAGCAATGATGCCACTGCGGCGTACATCTTTGAAGCTGTCGTATGACATTTTCTTTGCGGTACCGTTTTTCGTAATCAAAAAGAGTGATGCTTTTTCTTCCTTTGCTTTCTTTGGAACGGCGAGCACGCTCGTTACCTTTTCGTCAGCTCCGAGCGAGAGAAAGTTCATAATACTCTTGCCCTTTGTTGCACGCTTTCCTTCTGGAATGTCATACATTTTGATTTGATATGCCTTACCATTATTCGTAAAGAAAAGGAGATCGGAGTGTGTATCGGTTGTAAGAAGTGACGTCACAAAGTCTTCCTCCTTTGTTTCTAGGTCTACCACGCCGACACCACCGCGCTTTTGTACCTTGTATTCACTTGGATCAGTGCGCTTTACATATCCGCCTGCAGTGAGCACAAGCACTGACTCTTTTTCTGGAATAAGATCTTCGTCATTTATTTGTTTGGTTCCTCCTGCGACGATCTTAGTGCGGCGCTCATCACCATACTTTTCTTTGATTTCATGTAGCTCATCAGCAATCACTTTGAAAATTTTCTTGGTACTTGCAAGGAGTGCAGTAAGCTCTGCAATGATCTTTTGCTTCTCTTTGAGTTCGTCTTCGACTGCCTTTCGCTCAAGACCTGCAAGTTTTTGGAGGCGCATCTCAAGGATCGCATCAGCCTGTAAATCTGAGAATTTAAATTCTTTGATGAGGTTTACTTTTGCAGCAGCAGCATCCTTTGAACCTCGAATGAGCGTAATGATGCGATCGATATGGTCGAGTGCTTTTTTGAGACCGAGGAGAATATGCTCTCTATCTTGTGCCTTTTTGAGATCAAACTCAGTACGTCTGCGCACGACGGTCTCGCGGTGACCAATAAATGCGCCAAGGATAGACTTGAGAGAAAGTGTTTCTGGTACCCCATCAACAAGCGCCACCATGTTGTAGTGGAATGTCTGCTCAAGCTGGGTGTGTTTGTAGAGATAGTTGAGCACCTTTTGTGGGTTGACGCCGCTCTTGAGGGTGATGACGACACGGGTATCGGCAGCAGAAAGGTCATCGAGACTTTTGATACCTTCAAGCTTCTTGTCTTGCACGAGCGATGCAATAGACTCAACAAAGTTTGCACGAACGACCTGATACGGGAGACTTGTCACGGTGATCTGGTATACGCCGCTCTTGGTCTCTGCTATTTCTGCTTCACCACGACATACCACTCCGCCTCGTCCTGTTGCAAACGCATGCGCGATATCTGCTTTGTTAAATGCAATACCCCCTGTTGGGAAGTCAGGACCTTGTACGATATTTGCGAGATCCTCATTGCTTGCGTCATCGTTTTCAATCATGTAAATACACGCATCGACGACCTCGCTGAGGTTGTGCGGCGCGATGTTGGTTGCCATACCGACTGCAATACCGAGCGTTCCATTTAGGAGAAGGTTCGGCACTGCATTTGGCATCACACTTGGCTCATTGAGTGTTGCGTCGTAGTTGGGACGATAATCGATCGTGTCCTTTTCGATATCGCGAATCATTTCCATCGCAAACTTTGACATTTTTGCCTCGGTATAACGCATCGCAGCTGGGTTGTCGCCGTCGATAGACCCAAAGTTTCCCTGACCTTTCACCTGAGGGTACCGGTACGAGAACTCCTGCGCCATCTTTACCATCGCGTCGTACACTGACGCGTCGCCGTGCGGGTGGTATTTACCGAGCACATCACCGACAATAAGCGCGCTCTTGCGAAACTTTGCGCTTGCAGTGAGGCCGTTTTTATAAAGCGAGTAGAGAATGCGGCGGTGCACTGGCTTGAGTCCGTCACGCACATCAGGAAGCGCGCGATCAGTAATCACACTCATCGCATAGTCGATGAAGCTCGTGCGCATTTCGCTCACGATATTAACCGGGAGAATACTCTGGCGCGCTACTGGTTCTTGGGGTGACTGCTGGGGGGCCTTTTTTGCCATATGTGCCTATATTATAGCATTATTTTGAACTAAAGTATGATTGTGTATTCGTCAAAATCGTGGTGTAAAAGTCGCGAAGCGGTGAACCATCCTTTGATACCACATCCTTTTTAGGATGCAAAAAAGTCATGACGAGAATGACAATGAGAATGAGTCCTACGCCGCTTGTAATGACAAGTACAATACGGCGACGAATATGGGGTGGACGCTCTTGGAGGGGTACCATACCTTACCCCTGTGCTGCTAGTGCAATAATAAATCCTTCCTTTCCATCAAGGTCACGACGTTTGAGTGTTGCCTTTTCGAGTATTTCATTTTTTTCTTGTCCGCCTTCCTTGAGAAATCGCTTGAGAGTATCATCGCTATAGTTCATCGGAATGATGACATTGGGATCAAAGCTCGTTGCGCACTTGTATGCCAGCGCTGGATCCTCACCAATGTTTACAAATAGCATATCTGCTTGCCCTGCTAGTTCCTTTGCTTCTGATGAAAGCGCTTTGTCATCGTATGTGCTACCAAGAAAGGCTATTTTGATGCCATCGAGCTCAAATCCGTAGACGGTGTTGATGCGCTCACCTGCCTTGCTCGGTGCGCCAGTGAAAAACATACTTTGTACTTCGTATGAACCAGCGCTATCTATAACAAATGGTGCCTTGTCACCCAAGGTCACGGTTTCTGAATCATTTCCCTCTTCGATGTTGGTAGTAATAAGCGCAATGTCAGCCCCAAAGCGTGAGGGCTTGAGGGACTTTGCAGGAGGGTTGGTAGCAATGGTGAGATCTCCCAAGGTGAGCTTGAAATACTGCCGGCCGTAGTATGTGATAACCATAGAGCTATCCTAGCAAAAATTGGGGAATAAAAAAAGCGTACTGAGATAAAAGTATCTAAGTACGCAGTTAGTTATCGTGATTTCAATCGCAGAGGCCAAGTGGTCAAGATATACATCACGATTCCAGCAATACCTGTATACATCAGAATGACATATACTGGCCGACGATCCTCGATAGTTGAGCCGTTCTCTTTTAGGATACCGGCAAATAACAAGAATTCGAGAACGAACGAAATTATCATTGCAATCATTGATGCTACAAGAAGTGCTTTTTTCATAACAAAGAACTTTATTTTTTAATAATTAATTTCTTATGCATATTATATCATATTTATTTAGTATAGTCAATACTACCCATTTCCCTTTCTAAATGCTAGTATTTCCCTACTCGAAAGAGTTAATAACAAACCTACACGGAATAACCTCATTGGTGCCCAAAATGGCCGGTGAAATCTTGGTAGGCAGTTCGGTTCTGCAAAACAAGCAGTAATCCGGATGGCCGCCTCTGCGGCTCATTTTTTATATATGGCAAAGAAAAAAGAACTAGAAGAAGAAAAGGTAGAAACAGTGGCTACTGAAGAAGCAGAAGCACCGCATCGCCCACAGCTCGACCAGATAGTCGAGGGTCCTGTGCTGGGTGTCGACAAGGCAGCTATCTACATCGATCTCGCTCCCTACGGTACTGGTATCATCTATGGACGTGAGTACATCGCCGCTCGTGATCTCATCAAAAAGACCAACATTGGTGATGTGATCAAGGCAAAGGTCGTTGATGTTGAGAATGAAGACGGCTACGTTGAACTCTCACTCAAGGAAGCAAAAGCAGCACTTCTGTGGAGCGAAGCTGAAGCTGCAATCCGTGACAAGACACTCTTTGAGCTCACCATCAAGGATGCAAACAAAGGTGGACTTATCATCGACTGGCAAGGCGTATCAGGATTCCTTCCTGCAAGTCAGCTCAAGTCTGAACACTATCCGCGCGTTGAAGACTCAGACAAGGACAAGATCCTACACGAGCTCAAGAAACTCACCGGTACTAAGCTCGCAGTGACCATGATCAGTGCAAATCCAAAAGACGGAAAGCTTATCTTTTCTGAAAAGGATAACAATCCAAAAGAGCGTCAGGAGGTAGTGAGTAAGTACGCAGTAGGAGACGAACTCACGTGTGAAGTGACTGGTATCGTAGACTTTGGAGTCTTCCTCAAGATCGAGGACGGTCTCGAAGGACTCGTACACATCAGTGAGCTCGATTGGGGACTTGTAGAAGATCCTCGCCAGATGTTCAAACTCAAAGATACCGTCAAAGCAAAGATCATTGACATCAAGGATGGCAAGATTTCGCTCTCTATCAAGGCACTCAAAGACAACCCTTGGAAGAGTTTTGAAGGTACGCTCAAAAAGGGTGATGTTGTAAAAGGTGTTGTGATCAAGTACAACAAGCACGGCGCACTCGTATCTATCAAAGAAGGAGTTGCTGGGCTTGTACACCACTCTACCTTTGGCGGCGAGGACAAGCTCCGATCAGAGCTTCAGCTCGGACGAACCTATCCATTTACCGTTACTCTCTTTGAACCAAAAGAACAGCGCATGACGCTCGTCTACGGCGAACAGAAAGTAGAAGATAAAAAGGAGGAGTAAGAATTAAAAAATCCCCGATCCGGGGATTTTTTAATGTGGAGATTATTGTTCTTTGTTCTTTAATCGAGCTACTGCCTCTTCTATGCGAGTTAGCGTTTTCGATCCAGGCCCCTCTCCTACTTTCATTGCCTCAAGGCCAGCGACATCCCCTGACTTTTCCATTGCCTCAATCGCTTGTGCCATAGCCATATCTTCCACTGACGCGCTTCCGAAATTCATTTTTTCCATATCCATATGATATCCAATCAAAATAGGTGAGTCAATTTAGTTGAACTCGTTCATTACCTCATCGAAACTCTTTGTCTTGAGGGCTTCAATAATCTCAATCGCTCGCTTGATTCCCTGCTCGCGAAGTTCGGATTCAAATGGTGCAAAGTCTGACAACAGGAATTTCTCAAATCCATCAGGGGGTGCAATACGTGGAAGGAGTTCGGGGTGTACTGGCCGCACACCAACACGGATGCGTGCAAATGCAGTCGTACCGAGATGATCGATGATGGATTGCACGCCATTGTGCCCTCCTGCCCCTCTATCAAATGAGCACTTCACTTCTCCAAGATTGATGTCGATATCGTCGTACGCCACAACAATATCCACATCATAATTTTTGGCGATCTGACGCGCAGTTTGCCCCGATTCATTCATGAATGTCTGAGGCTTCACAAGCAGTAATTCTTCTCCCCACGGGGCAACTTCAGCTTCAAGAAGTTTGCGCGGGTTGAAGTTCAGATCTTCGCGCTGTGCAATAATATCAAGCACCATAAAGCCGACGTTATGCCGGTTGCCTGCATATTTTTGCCCTGGATTTCCCAAACCAATAATGGCTATAGAATTCTTTTGCATATGCCCCATTAAACTATAAAAATCCCTTGTTGTCCCGTATCGATAAATCGTCTATACTGAGGCCTAGTATGGATCCACGCACTACTTCTTCCCCTCATCTTGAAAAGCCTCGCAGCAAATTTTTCATATTCATTGAAAATATCCTCTACGTCGGCGCTGCAATAGGCCTCGCGCTTCTCATTCAAGCATTTATCGTGCGGCCCTTTATCGTCTCGGGTAACTCTATGGACCCCGATATCAAAGACAAGCAGTACCTCATTATCGACGAGCTTTCATATCGATTTCGCGAGCCAGAGCGCGGTGATGTGATCGTCTTTAAAGCACCACCAGAACCAAGCAAATACTATATCAAGCGCATCATCGGACTTCCTGGAGACACGGTAGATATCAAAGGCAGTGTGGTTACTATTACCAATACCCAGCATCCAAAAGGTTTTACACTTAGCGAAGACTTTATTACGCACAAGAGCAGTGATAACGTCCATATTACTGTTCCACAAGGCGAGTACTATGTACTCGGAGACAACCGAAGCGGCAGCTACGACTCTCGATCATGGGGCGCACTTCCAAAAGAAAACATTCGCGGTCGCGCACTCCTTCGTCTCCTTCCACTTAATGCTATTGCACTATTACCAGCACACGTAGACTATGAATAATCCAAAAAAACAAGAACTCTCAAGCCCTAAAGGCATGCGAGATATTATCGGAGATGACTACTACAAGTTCCAAGGCTTTTTTGAAAAGGCACAAGAAGTAGCTGTGTACTATGGCTTTAAGCCTATAGAGACTCCTATCCTGGAGTACGAGGATACCTTTACGACTGCGGTCGGCATCGGTACTGATATCGTCGACAAGGAAATGTATACACTCAAGACCAAAGGTGGCGACCGTCTCGCAATGCGCCCTGAGCAGACTGCGGGGCTCATGCGCGCATATATCGAAGGCGGCATGCAGGCACAGCCTCAGCCAGTACTCCTATATCACTCTGGACCAGTATTTCGCCATGACAAGCCACAGCGCGGACGATACCGACAGTTCTATCAGTTTGACGTAGACGCACTTGGAAGCGAGAAAAGTATTGTTGACGCGCTCGTCATCAAAACTATCTATACGATTCTCGAAGAAGCTGGTGCAACAAACCTTTTTGTCACGATAAACTCTATCGGTGACAAGGACTCGCGCCCGGCCTACATCCGCGAGCTCACCAGCTACTACAAAAAACACATCGACAAGCTTGCCCCTATAGATCGGGAACGCCTCAAAACAAATCCGCTTCGTATTCTCGACTCCAAAGAAGCTTCAACTATTGAAATAAATCAAAACGCCCCGGACTCTGTGAGTTATCTTTCTCCGAGTGGCAAAAAACACTTCAAAGAAGTGCTTGAATGTCTCGATCAGATGGGTATCCCGTATCAAATAGACAAAAATCTCGTGCGCGGGCTCTCGTACTATACGCACACTGTGTTTGAGGTTATTGTAGAAAATGAAGACGGAAGCCCGATGACAATCGCAGGCGGTGGTCGCTATGACTATCTCGGCAAACAGCTTGGTGCAAAAAAGGATGTACCTGCTATGGGTGGCTCTATCGGCATCGACAGACTCATCGAGCAGCCATGGTTTAAAGATCTCTCTCCGCGCATTATCAAAAAGCCAAAGGTGTATTTCATCCAGGTCGGCATCGAAGCAAAACTCAAAAGCCTCAATGTCATTGAGATCCTCCGCAAGGCGCACATCCCCGTCATGCAATCTCTCTCCAAAGACAGCCTCGGCGCGCAGCTTGCCGTCGCTGAGAAAAGCGGCACACCGTATGTCATGATATTTGGGCAAATGGAAGCAGTACACGACACTGTCATTGTGCGCAACATGGAAACTCGCTCACAGGATACTGTACCTATCAAAGAACTTGCTACCTATCTTAAGCACCTCAAGTAACATGAAACCTATCGTTCAAGAACCGTCAGCTGTACTTCGAGCAATCGCCAAGCCAGTTGCACTAGAGGACATCACATCCCCTCGTATCAAAACTATCATTAGTGATATGAAGGCGTCACTCAGCGGCGAAGACGACGGTGTTGCTATTGCAGCTCCGCAGATTGGTGAGAGCTTGCGTATCTTTGTTGTAGCAGAGCGTGCAAGTAAACTCCTCAAGGAGGATACAGTCTTTATCAATCCTGAGATCATTCGCCTCGGCAAAAAGAAAGAAAATCTGTCTGAAGGTTGTCTGTCAGTTCGCTGGAAATATGGGCTCGTAAAGCGCTCGACCACTGCAACAGTCAAAGCACTCAATGCCGAAGGAAATGAATTTGTCATGAGCGGCCGCGGCCTCCTTGCGCAGATATTTCAACACGAGACCGATCACTTAAACGGCACCCTCTTTATCGATAAGGCAACTGAAGTACAAGATATTCCGCCGGAGAAATAATATGAAAATAGCCTTTTTTGGAACACCACCATTTACTTCTGACTTTCTTGACACCCTTGTTGCGAATGGCTATTCCCCTTCTCTAGTCGTTACAGCTCCTGATCGGCCTGTTGGACGCGGCATGGTGATGACCGCACCAGAACCAAAACTGTGGGCAAAAGCAAAAGGTATCAAGGTACTCCAACCTGAGAAACTCGACGATGCATTCTTTGCGGAGCTTTCACAAACACAGTGGGATCTCTTTGTCGTCGTCGCGTATGGCAAGATCATTCCTGAGCGCGTGATTGATTTACCGAAGTATGGCACAATCAACGTACACTATTCCCTTCTTCCAAAGTACCGTGGCGCAACACCGACCGAGTCGGCGATCCTTCTTGGCGATACAACCACCGGTGTAACAATCCAGCAGATGGTCTACAAACTCGACGCGGGAGATATTCTTACAACTCGAGAAATCCTGATCGATCCAACAGATACCACACTCACACTTCGGGCAAAATTAAACACCGAAGCACTTGCTCTTCTTCCTGAAACTATCAAGCAAATCTTTGACGGCACCAGCACCCCTACTCCACAAGATGAATCCCTGGTCACAACCTGTGGTAAATTTACCAAGGACATGGGTGAACTCAATCTTGCTGATGACGGCATCACAAACGACCGCAAGTATCGCGCCTATACTGGGTCTATTGGTACCTATTTTTTCAAAAACGGCGTCCGGTACAAAATAACAAACGCCCACCTTGAGGGCGAGACGTTTGTCGTTGATGAAGTTATTCCGGAGAATGGAAAGAGGATGAAATATACGCCTTAAGATCTGAAACCCCTCAGCATATTTTTTACTCGCTGTGCGCCACGCTTAAAGAGTGTGACTTTCTTTTCCTTTGCACTTGAGAGCTCGCGGATGAGTTCGCTTCTGATATCATCGATCGCTTCATACAGGTCTGCTTTTTGTGATGCTGCATGGTGCACTTTTCCGAGCGGTGTTGTTACGACTGCCTTTGCTTCAAATATCTCTCCCTGACGATGATGCTCGGTGGTCTTTTGCAGATCTACAACAATCATCGGATCACTTCCGGTAAATTTCCCGAGTCCCCCCAGGCGCTTTTCTACATATTCTTTTAACGGTGCGGTAAGTTCGATACTGTGTGCGTTAATTGATATATTCATACCCTTTTAGTATACCACTTTTGAAAATGAGCAACCTACTCCACCGTGAGTATCATGAGCATGTTGGTGCTGCCAGCAGTCTGAAATGGGACACCAGCCGATACAACGATATGATCACCTTTTTGCGCCACCTCTTCTTTTTTAAGAGTCGCGTTTACCGTAGGTATGACTTGCGCTATGAATGTAAATGGCTTTACTTTTGCAGGATAACAGCCGTACACAAGCAGTAGCTGCCGCATGACGTCTTCGTGCGGTGTAAAGGCAATGATAGGCTGCTGCGGCTTGTAGCGCGCAATCATACGCGGAGTCGAGCCGGTCTCCGTGAGCGCTACGATTGCAGTTGCGCACACATCTTCTGCATTATGAACAACAGACGAAGAAATAGAATCAACAACATCACCTGGGTGTACCTTATGACGGCGGTGGGTACCTATAGTCGCCTCAGTACGCACTGCAATGTCGTGCATCATCTGCACTGCTTGCGTTGGGTATCTCCCAAGTGTCGTTTCTTCTGAGAGCATCACCGCATCAGCTCCATCAAAGATTGCATTTGCAACATCAGACACTTCTGCACGAGTTGGTACTGGAGTCGTAATCATGCTCTCAAGCATCTGCGTCGCAACGATTACCGGCTTTCCTATATCGTTACATTTCTTGATAATCTCCTTTTGTAGCGATGGTACCTTTTCTGGTCCGACTTCAATAGCCAGGTCCCCGCGCGCAACCATGATAGCGTCAGTCGCCTCAATAATCGCATCGATGTTATCGATAGCTTCTTGGGTTTCTATTTTTGCAACAATTTGTGCCGATGATTTGTGCTTTTTGAGAAGCTTGCGGAGCACTTCAATATCTCCTGCCGTTCGCACAAACGAAAGCGCTACAAAGTCTATCCCTTGCTCAAGCCCAAAGACGAGATCTTTTTTATCCTTTGCGGTAAGTGCATCAATAGATAAATATGCTCCGGGGATGTTTACTCCGCGTCGCCCTTTTGTCGTGCCCCCTACGAGTATCGTGCAGTGGATATCACTTCCGGTCACCTTATTTACCACAAGCTTCTTTTTGCCATCATCTACCATGAGTATCATACCGGCCTTGATGTCAGTTTCGATATGGGGATAGTTGAAATACACTCGCTCCTTTGTTCCTTCGCATTTCTCTCCAGAAAGAACTATAGTCTCGCCTTCGACAAGCTCCACAACTCCTTCCGCAAAGTCTCCAATACGGATCTTGGGGCCACACAGGTCTAGGAGTACGGCGAGCGGATATTCTTCTTTTTTGGCCACTGCCTTTATGGTTTTTATTTTTTTGGACTGTTCGTCATACGTGCCGTGGCTCATGTTGATACGCGCAACATTTACCCCAGCGCGCAAGATAGCAGTAAACGACTCTTTGGTTTCGGTTGCAGGACCAATAGTTGCAACAATTTTGGTTTTTTTGGTGAAGTGGTGCATCGAGTGCTTGAAATAAGGCTCCTATTGAAATTTATAAAATGCGAGGTAGTATACCGCCATGGGCAAAGTATTGGCAATAGTAGGTGTACTCCTTTTTGTATGGGTCATGTATCCGCATGTACGTAGAGGAGAATTTATCGCGCCTACCCCGCTTCCTCCTGGTACCTGGCTTGCAGCACAGGCACCTGCACACTATTCCTACCCACCAGCGGGTTACGGCTGGTTTCATTTTGACTTTTGGAATCATACCGCAGCGCTTCCGGGCCGCACGGTGTACAAGAGTGATTTTCGTCTATAGGATTGAAGAGTATTCGCAAAAGTGCTATAGTGCTCGGGATAAAAACTAGATATACCACATTCCCCTGTGGCGCAGCGGTAGCGCAGTCGCCTGTTAAGCGATTGGTCGTAGGTTCGAATCCTACCGGGGGAGCCCTTAAAATCACTTTGTAAATCAAGGTGATTTTTTGTTACCCAAATAGAGTGTAGAACTAAGATATTTACTTTTACTAAATTTAATGTATTCTAAAATAAGAATGTTCTTTAACTCTATATCCAATCCCTCGCAAGAGGTGTGTAGTCAACAAGTGTTCTTGCAAGCAGGACTGCTTATGTTGTTTCCTAATCTGTTCCGCTATGAGCAAGGCAGAGGGTACGGTACACAATCGCGGTAAGGTTCGTCCACCAAGGTGTATTGAAACAACAGAGAAAAGAAGAGTGTCAGTTGGTTGCGGTTATACTCTTCGTCTACAGCTAATGTATTGGTAAGAAGCAAGGTGATGATTGCGTATCGTCATTGTGTAATTTTAAAAAACATTCAGACCCGTTCTCAATTTGAGGCGGGTTTTTCTTTTACGAGTTCTGAAGTACTATTGTCGGAGCCATCTCAAAAATCTTAGAAACTTCCAAATCTCTTTTAATTGCAGTCCAATTTAGAGTTCTGAACGCGTCCACTAGAGGGAGCACTTAAAATCACCTTGATTTACAAGGTGATTTTTTGATACCCAAATAGGGATTAGAACTTTTCATAAAAATGTTAGAATTGTTTTGATGATAATCATTGCCCAAATAATACAGAGCTTGATGAACCTTTGGTGGAAGTTTTTACTTTCTGGTAAAAACCCTCCAAACTCATCTTGGTTTTATACAACAATTGATTGTGCCTTATTTGCGATTATTGGCTGGCATTTTCAGCTTTATCAACTACTCGCATTTGAGTTATTCTTTATGCTTGTAGCATTAGGTCTATTTTCTCGGAAACTGAAGAAACTGCACTATGTGTTTATTGGTATTGTGGTTGCCGTTGTCTACCTACTCAATACTATCAATCCAGTAACAACATTAGAGCTCATAGCGGTCATCTTCTTTATCCTTACGGTTTACTTCTGGGCAAACAACAGACGACGTCTTGGGTGGATTTTTATCATTCCTGGTCATTTATTCCTTCTGTACGCATTGGCTTCAAAAGGTGCTTGGATTATCGTTGTTGCACAAATAATCTCACTAATACTTGCTATAAGGGGTATCAAAAACTCAAAACCTTTACCTTCTAGTTCTGAAGTTCAAGCATTGGGAATAGCCCTAAAATACCACTAAACTGTAAATCTTGTTGTATACTATACCAATTAGCAGTTCTGAACTTGTCCACTAGAGGGAGCACTTTTTTGAAGCTTATTTTGTAAAGGTTATTTTTGGTACCCAAATAGGGTTTAGAACTTTTTGTAAAATAAAAACTGCCTATTTTGCAATAAGCAGTTCTATTTCTGTTTTTTGTTTGTTTACCTGTCTTTGTAAAACTCTTCAACTCTTTCAAACAATTCCTCGGCAGAGAAACCAAGTTCTTCTGCAAGTTTGAGAATGTTGATGAACATTTTAACTGTAGCTTCTTCCACCTTGGTAATTCCTTGGTGTGTCCTGTTGCCTTTGTGGTCATATTCTTCACATACTCCAGCTATAACTCCGATGGATTTATCCATATGGTTTTTACTATGCTGGATTGCAAACATCATTTTTGTTTCAGGACTACTGTCGTCCATTTTTGGATAGTTTTCTTTATTGAAAACATACTTTGAACCTATAAGGTTTATAAGTTCCTGAAGGTTTTTTGATTTAGCTGACATTGTGCTTAGATTTTGTTTGGTCAAACAATATCACAAATAGACTTTTTGTAAATACCCTAGTTCTGAAGTATTACCATTGGAACCATCTCAAAAATCTTAGAAAACTCCAAATCTCTTTTAATTTGAACCCAATTAAGAGTTCTGAACGCGTCCACTAGAGGGAGCATCGTGAACGTTGTAGAAAAGAAAAAAGCCAACTTTTGAATGGTGGCTTAATAGCAACATCTG
>CBFIGQ010000021.1:0-1638 GCA_965662335.1 Minisyncoccia bacterium | reverse complement strand
CATCGATGCTAAACACGACGGCTGTCCGTGACGGCGATGATTATATTATCAATGGGAAGAAGTGGTTTATAACCGGTGCAGAGGGAGCCAGTTTTGCAATCATCATGGCGCGAACTGACGACGGAAACGCCACCATGTTTCTGACAGACACTGACAAGCCTGGTTTTAACGTTGACCGAATGATGGATGTGATGGACTCGTGCTTCACCGGCGGCCATGGCGTCGTGCGCTTTGAGAATCTTAGAGTGCCAGCTAGCGATATCCTTGGCGAAATTGGCAAGGGATTTCGGTACGCGCAAGTTCGTTTGGCCCCGGCAAGGTTGACCCATTGCATGCGTTGGTTGGGAGCAGCTCAGCGAGCCCATGATGAAGCCTGTCGATATGCGAGCACGCGTGAGTCGTTTGGGAAGCGTTTGGGGGATCATCAAGGCGTAGGCTTCATGCTGGCCGATAACGAAATGGATATGTTGACTACGCGCCTGTCCATCATGCACTGCGCATGGGTACTGGACAAAGGCGAACGCGCAAACACCGAATCCAGTATGGCCAAGGTGATCAGTTCCGAAGGTATTTGGCGAGTAATTGACCGGAGTGTTCAGGTCCTCGGCGGGCAAGGGGTCTCCGGTGAAAACATCGTGGAGCGAATCTTTAAAGATGCCCGAGGCTTCCGCATTTACGACGGGCCGAACGAGGTTCACCGGATGAGTCTCGCAAGGAAAATTCTCGCCCGCCACACTGACAAATTGAAAGGTTAAACATGATAGACAGTCATCATCTCTTCAGCCTGGCCGGGAAACGTGTACTGGTTACGGGGGCCTCTAGCGGGCTTGGGCGCCACTTCGCTAGAACATTGGCAAAAGCCGGCGCTCAGGTTGTTGTGGGCGCGCGTCGGGTTGATCGCCTTCAGGAGCTGGTTGCGGATATCCGCAGTGAGGGCGGTGCTGCACTGGCATTGCCACTGGATGTCGCCTCACGGGCGTCAGTTGTTGCCTGTCTTGACGAGCTATGCCGTCAGTATGGCGGGATTGATGTTGTTGTGAACAACGCTGGCGTCAGCGATACAAAAGCGGCGCTGGAGTACACAGATGATGACTGGGACAGCATTGTGCAGACCAACCTCAAGGGTGCCTGGATCGTAGCTCAGGAAAGCGCCCGAAGAATGGCGCAGAGTGACGGTGGCACTATTGTGAACGTTACCTCCATTCTGGCCACCCGTCTGGCAGGTGGTGTCGGGCCCTACTGCGCAGCCAAGGCTGGTCTGGCTCATTTGACCCGCTCTTTAGCGTTGGAACTGGCGCGCCATAACGTTCGAGTCAACTCATTGGCGCCGGGTTATGTAATGACTGAAATCAACCAGGATTTTCTGGAAAGTGACGCGGGGGAACGGCTTAAAAAACGTATTCCTGCGAGAAGGTTCTGTCAGGTCCAGGACCTGGATGGTGCGCTACTGCTTCTTGCTTCTGATGCGGGAAGAGCAATGACGGGTTCTGAAATTGTGGTTGATAACGGTCACGCTTGCTCGGGCTTGTAAAGCCCGGCCAGAGCCAGCGTGATCAAATAAAGACAAAATTTTCTGGAATTATCCATTGGATAGTTGGGGAGGTGTAAAACAGCAAAATTAAACACATCGCATTCAGT